>CAZAMY010000007.1:0-18669 GCA_964485995.1 uncultured Sediminispirochaeta sp. | reverse complement strand
CACAGCAACTAGAAACCTGAAAGATTTCATTATCCTATTTCTTATCATCCTCGACTCCTTTCACTCCACAAAGGAAAAGTTTATACACCGTTCTAATAAAAGGCCAAATCTTCTGTGAAAGACCTTCTATCCAATACATATTATTAATCTCCTGAATCAACAGATAGTTGATCCAGCGAGCCTTGGTTATAGTGTCAAGCACATCGGTTCTCAGTTTACCACTCTGCTCCGCTTCATTGATGAAGCCGATGTATTTATTCATCCCGCCTTTCATGTGATGCGGTATTTTGATGTGAAACTGTTGAAAGCGAAACCAGTTCATCACCGCCAGGAATTCCGGTCGCCGCGAGAGATACCACGCAAAGATAGCAAAATAGGCATAAATTCTCTCTTCTACAGTATCGAGCAGCTCGCTTCTATCAAGAAACAGCTGTCCCAGTTGGTGCCTTTCACGGTCGATCATCTTCCAGAGCATCTCGTTGCGGTCATGAAAGTGAAAATACAAACTGCTCTTGCTCATTCCTGCCATTTTCGCAATCTTCTCGAGCGAAGCATCCCATAAGCCCTCTTCGGCTACTACTTTTGATATGGCTGCAAACAGTGGATCTTTGGGTAGTAAGTCTTCCAGCTCGAGTCGGCATTTCTCTTCTACTGCCTCAAAATCCGGCATCCGGATTTTTGCCGGTCCCTCCATCCCTTCGAAAACAAGCTTTCCATTCATATCCAGCAGCTGTTCGGATGTTAACTGATCGATCTCCTGAATTTCCTTGATGTTCCCTCTGTTAAGAAGAAAGGTACCTACCGAAAAGATAAAGCGCTGCACCGCTTTTACTTCCTGATCTCCCCATCCGAACTCCTGCTGAAGCTGATCAGCTGGAAACATTCCATGCTGCAACTGCCGGATTTCTTCAATCTGATGAAATCCTTCAGCCGTGTGCGGCAACAGAAAAATAAATGCAAACCGGTAATACCAGTAGTTTTCACCGTAGAACCGCAGAAATTTGTCGTGGAACAGCTCGAGCCTTTCCTGGAAGCTTTTTCCTTCGGCCTCCGCTGTCATCTCCTCACATATGTTTTTGTGCACATCTAAAAAGACCTGGCGCATCTCGTCTATCAATGTCTCTTTGTTCCGAAAATAGCGATACAAGGCTGTTTTCGAAATGCCCAGTTCCTTTGCAAGTGAAGCCAGGCTCGTTTTGTAAAAAAACTCCTCTCCCCATACCTTAAATGCAGTTTCAATGATCTGTTTCTTCTTCAGTGTATGTTTATCCATTTTTCTCAGTTGCTGTTTTTATCAGCTGGTATATGTTAAAAAGTTACCGAACGGTCGGTAACGTAGAAAATAACTATTCTCTCAGCACCTGTCAACCTAGTCGTTCGAAAATTGGTGTTATTTTCCCGATAACTTTTTACACTTTAACCAGTAGTGTACTGATGTTTACCATTAACACTTATCCTGCTCATTATCACTTTATAGATAAAAAATTAACTAGATTTTTACCTCCAAGGTTCGTAAAACTGTTTAGAGAGGGGAAAATATGCTATTCTGCCTTTATCTAACAACTTACTTAACCTATAAGGAGCTAACATATGCCAGACACAGTACTAGGCGGGATCGCACCTGAAAGAGTATGGCGATTCTTCGAAGAAATATCTCAGATCCCAAGATGTTCCCAGAATGAGGACCAAATTCGTGAGTACCTGAAGAAGTTTGCAGAAGACCGAAAACTCACAAGCGTACAAGATGAAGTTGGCAACATAGTCATAAAAAAAACCGCAACTAAAGGAAGTGAGAAGGCAAAAGGAGTAGTTCTCCAGGGACACATGGACATGGTCTGTGAGAAAAATGCCAGTACACAACATGATTTTTCAAAAGACCCGATAACCCTAGTAAAAGACGGGGACTGGCTGAAAGCTGACGGAACCACCCTCGGAGCCGACAACGGCATCGCTGTGGCTATGGCTTTGGCAGTACTTGATTCGGACGACATCCAGCATGGACCGATAGAAGCATTATTTACAACCGATGAGGAAAGCGGGCTTACCGGTGCCCTTGGATTGGATCCATCCATACTAGACGGTCGCATTCTTTTGAATATGGACTCCGAGGAAGAGGGAGTGTTCTATATAGGATGCGCAGGCGGTGTCACTACTTCAGGATGGTGCCCGATCGAATGGAGCCCGACACCTGAAGGCTACGTATATTATAAACTATCAGTCACCGGTCTGAAAGGTGGACATTCAGGAGGTGATATCCACGAGGACCGCGGAAATGCTATCAAACTGGCCATTCGTCTGCTCTGGAATTTGCTGGAGAAGGTCGATGTTCGGATCGCTACTCTCGAAGGTGGAGGAAAACACAATGCAATTCCCCGCGAATGTTTCGTCACCTTTGTCGCCCCGGCAAATCAACAAGAGAGCACTCTGCAGATTGTCGACAATATCCGCAACAATATCTCCAGTGAAATTCAGGATATTGAGCAGGATCTCCGAATCACTCTTGAGCATGAGCAAGCAGCCCCTGAAAAAGTACTCTCCCCCAAGGCCACCTTCAAAGCGGTGAACTGTCTGTTTATGATGCCTCACGGTGTAGATGAAATGAGCCGGGCTATTCCCGGACTGGTAGAGACATCTACAAATCTCGCATCTGTGAATCTACAGGATTATGAGGTACAAATCATAACCAGTCAGAGATCGTCTATGATCAGCAAGCGTGATAATATGGCCAATCGTATTACTGCGATCCTTCGCTGTCCAGGAGCCCGGGTCTCATATGCGGCTGTGTATCCGGCATGGACACCCGATCCAGAAAATCCGCTCATCAATCTTTTCAGATCAATCTATAACAAACTTAACAATACTGATCCAGAGTTTACTGCAATTCATGCCGGTCTCGAATGCGGTGTAATTGGGGACAAGTTTCCAGACATGACAATGATCAGCTTCGGCCCTGATCTGCAGGAAGTCCACACACCGAATGAAAGACTATGCATCTCCTCCGTAGAAAGAATTTGGAAAATGCTTCTTGAAGCCTTAAAAAGTATTGCTTAATATTTAAGTGACTATAAAGGAGCGGGCCGAATGCGGATTAAAGACATCAGCTTAAAAATCAAGATTCTTCTCATAACTCTTGTCGGGATAATCATCCTGGCATTGCTGTTTTCCTTCTTTTTTGCCAGATCAATTGGGAAGCAGGCCGAACAGGCTATCATAGAGAAGAGTCACGCTGTTGTCTTTACCGCTGAGGCATCTCGAGAAAATATGGCCCAGAAAGTTGCAGATGGGGTACTCAAAGACTTTGATACACTCGCCGCAACCGGAGATCGAGACAAGATACTGCAAGCAGTACCGATTATCACCGCGATCAACGTAGCTGAAAAAAATGCAGCCAAGGCGAACTACCAATTTCGTGTTCCGAAGGTCTCTCCACGCAATCCAGAGAATGAACCTACACAGTTAGAGCTGCAGGTTTTGAACGAATTGAAGGCGAAGGATCTCGAAGAGAAGATAGTATATGAGGAGAATCAGATTCGCTACTTCCGGCCAATAAAACTGTCCAAAGAGTGTTTGCTCTGCCACGGGGATCCTGCCGGGGCTACCGATCCTGTGGGCGGTATAAAGGAAGGCTGGAAGGTAGGTGAGATACACGGCGCGTTCGAAATAATCAGCTCTCTCTCTACTGCTCAAGCCACTCAGAGGGCAGCGGCATTTAACATTAGTGCCATTGCATTAGCCATGCTGTTAGCTCTTGGAACAATACTATGGCTCAGCATAAAAGCAGTAACTCGACCGCTTTCAGAATACATCCAGAACTTTATTCAGGTGAGCCGAGGTGACCTCACAGTCCACTCTTCTATAGATTCTAAAGATGAAATCGGGCGGCTCGCCGGTTACTTCAATTCGTTTATCGATAGTCTGAACAGTATGATGGGTGGAATACAGGATGTTACCGAAGATACCCGTTCAATTAGTGAAAATCTCGCGTCTTCCACTACTCAGACCGCCGCAGCAATTGAAGAGATGCGAGCCAACAGCGAACAGATGCATAAAAAGATGAAGCGACTCGATGAAGAGGTAAACAGTTCAAAAGCCGATGCAGACAACGTGAAAGCGTTTCTGGATGATCTGAGCGAACAGATCAACTCGCAGTCATCTGCAGTAACTCAATCATCAGCGAGTATAGAACAGATGTCAGCTTCGATTCAGAGCATAGCCAGAGTAACAGAAGAAAAAAAGCAGGTAGCAGAGAAGCTTGAGGAGACCTCTGAACAGGGTGAAGAGGAGATGGAACAGACTCGTCAACTCATGAAAAAGGTAGCCCAATCAGCCGATGTCATGATGGAAATGATCGAAGTGATCGACGGTATTGCCAGCCAAACAAACCTCCTCGCTATGAATGCTGCTATTGAAGCTGCTCACGCCGGTGAGGCCGGGAAAGGCTTCGCAGTGGTGGCGGATGAGATCCGTAATCTCGCCGAATCGAGCTCAAACTCTGCAAAGGAGATCAGCCGCTCACTCAAAGAGGTTATTGAGAACATTACTATTTCGGAAAACTCGACTGAAAAAACCGGGAAAATGTTCGAAAGTATGCTCGAAATGATAAAAGAAGTCTCCAAGAGTATGGCCGAGATGCAGGATTCCACTCGCGAGCTTTCTGAAGGCAGCAACCAGATTGTGGATGCTCTAAACTCACTGCTCGAGATCTCACAGAATGTCCAAAGCTCCTCCGGCGAAGTAGAACAACGAGTAGAGAAGATCACATCTTCTATGGAAACTCTCCGCGACATCTCCGCTGACTCAACTCAGGGAATGGAAGAGATGGCCCAGGGTATCCAAGAGGTCGCCAGCGCCGCTCAAAATGTATCTGACGCCGGAGAACAAAACTCCGAGAGCGTGCAGCATCTTGAGCAACTGGTTTCCCGGTTCAAGTTAAAATCCTCTGATCTTATTTCTCAGGCTGAACAACTGAAATCCTCTTCAGAGAATCTCCAAGAGGCCGGACAGGCAGATGAAGAATCATCGGCTAAGCCAGATAAGATTCAACCTCTTTCCTCTGCAGACATAGAAACGGGAGTTGAAGAGGTAAAAGACGACTGAGTTTCTTTCATCCTTGTTGAGTTTCAGGTTCTGTTCGCTCTCTTGGCCGGGCCAGGAGCGAGTATTTTTATCTTGATATCGCCTCGGGCGTATGTTTGACAGGCTAATCTGGTGTGAGGCGGCGGGTCCTTTTTTCCGGTCCCGCTAGTCAGGCGTACTCGTTCAGCTTCTTGCATCGGGCTAAGATTCTCCTCCCC
Source organism: uncultured Sediminispirochaeta sp. (assembly GCA_964485995.1). Classification (GTDB taxonomy): domain Bacteria; phylum Spirochaetota; class Spirochaetia; order DSM-16054; family Sediminispirochaetaceae; genus DSBN01. The sequence continues at coordinate 13,375 of CAZAMY010000007.1, read as the reverse complement.
CGCCAATATTTTGATCCGACAGGTTCCGCAAACAGCCTTTCCACCGCACAGATGGGATATTCGGATTCCGTTTTGAAGTAACGTGTTTAATACTGATATGGCAGGGGAAATTGGAATTTTTCCGTCCCTTCCATCTATTTCTATCCCTGCTTTATGAACCCTGGTGTTTTTGATACTATATCCTTTTACAATAACAATAGTTAATTTTTATACATAGGCAGCAAGTAGTCAATATCTTGTAAAGAAAGTTGTTAATCAAAATTCAGCACCACTCTTCGAAAAACTAAAAAAACATTCAAAAAAATATATACAATTTACAAATTTGCCGATATTATAAAAGGGAATTGGAGCCCCAAAAATATGAGTGATTACAGAGAATTGCTCCAGGAAGCAGACATTTGTGAGCTTAAATGTACAAAGAAGTTTGAAGCTCTCCATGAACTCATTACCTTAGCCGATAGCCTTATCTCTCTTCCAGACTCAGGAGAGTTTGAACATCAAATCAGAATCAGAGAACAAAAACAGAGTACGGGAATAGGAAAGGGTATAGCTATAGCCCATGCTACTACTGACCAAGTTAGAACAATTAGGGTAGCCCTCGGGATATCTCATTCTGGAATTGATTTCGAATCTATTGATGGCCAGCCAGTACACCTTCTTTTTTTAGTTGCGAACCCTCCTGATACTCAGGTTGAGTATCTTAGTGTATTATCAGCCTTAGTAAGACTATTACGCAGTGCACAATTTAGAAAATCAATTATCTGCTGCTCGACCCCAAAAAAGATTAAGTCCTTGCTTGATAGTTCTCTTTCTTTTGAAATGTCTGCTTAAGACCAACACTTCATCCCAGTATTATGAAGAATGGTGTTGTTGCTCAGTTAATGTTTTTTTAGATATAGATATAAGTGAACTCATCAATGATGTACTACCCAATAGTTTAGAATCAAAGCAATTGCCAACAAAATAGCACCAATCTTCCTACAACTGTTTAGGTGGGGGGAAAAATTTATTATATTTGTAGATATGAGAGTATCTCCTAACCAAAAACTAACCCAGAACTCATCAAAATCAGACTTGAATCAGCAAGATTATTCTTTATGAGTAATGAACCCTATAAGCTGGTAATGCAACAGCTTTGCGAAAAAACCGAAGAATTGAACCTCTCCGATGATGACAAACTTGTCATTTTTAGCGACTTGCACGTCGGCGATAGAAAATCCCTCGACGACTTCAAAGGGAACAGTGAAATCCTGAAAACAGTACTGAATGACTACTACTACGAAAAGGGCTATACACTGATTCTAAATGGGGATGTAGAGGAGCTGCACCGGTACTCACTGCACGAAATTCGGAAACAATGGACCGAATTATACACTATTTTCGATCAGTTCTTCGACCAAGGCAGGCTATATAAACTGTTCGGCAATCATGATTCGAAGTTATTCTCTCTCTTTGAAGCTCAACTACGGTATCCCTTGTATGAATCATTAAAACTAAAATACAAAGATAACGCCCTCTTTTTGTTTCATGGACATCAGCTTTCCTATTTCTATCAGAAGTTTAACGATTTTATGGGCTTGATCTTGAGATTTATTGCCAAACCGCTACGAATCAAACACTATTCCGTCGCGCATGACAAGCGGAAGAAATTCACTATTGAGCGCCGCGCGTATGATTTTGCCAAAGAGAACGGTATGGTAGCAGTGCTTGGTCATACTCATCGACCCTTATTTGAATCAATGTCAAAAGTTGACACCTTGAACTATCAGATAGAAATCCTTCTAAGACGTTATCATAAGGTCAGTAAAACCGAGCGGCCGGAAATCGAAGATAAAGTACGAGCACTCAAAAAAGAAATAGATAGACTTGAAGCCAAGGAGGGGAAGGAAATCTCCATAAGTCGAATCTACAGTAACACAACAGTGGTACCATGCGTCTTCAACTCCGGGTGTGTGATAGGAAAACGTGGTATGACCGCCTTAGAGATAACCAATGGCCAGATAAAGCTTGTTCATTGGTTCGACTCAAATGTGGATAAAAAATATGTTCGCGAAGATATTAAAGACACTACTAATCTCAAGGGTACAGACTTTTTTCGTACGGTTCTAAAGAACGATGATCTGGATTATATTTTTACAAGGATACGTCTGCTCACATAGCTGTCACAAAGAGAGCATTATTACCCGAGAGTGAAAAAGAAGGGTACTAAAATCGGTACCAACATCGAAAGCAGTGCGCCATTTACTATTGCAAGCGGGACATAACTCGTACCGCAACTGCGCTCGATTAATGGTAGCGTCACATCCATGCTCGTAGCACCGCTAACGCCAATAGCGATCATGGGTAAATTCAGTCGAGCTAAAAAAGGGATTGAGAGCAAAGCTATTGATTCCCTAATCACATTGATGAGGAATCCAGCGGCTCCCAATATTGGGTCTCCCATTTCTGTGATCAATACTCCCGAAAGAGAATACCATCCAAATCCGGCCGCAAGTGAAAGTGCTTTACCGGCTTCCAGGTCAAATAATCTTGAGAGAATTACTCCGCCTGCTAAGGATCCTATCATCGTAAGTAGTGGTACGAAGAAAGTGGCAGGATGCAACATTGCTCGCTTCAAATCGACTTCATTGCGAACCATCTGCACTCCAATTAAAAACAACAGCGCGTATAACAGATAGGTAGTATACTTCTCCTGGAACCATCCAAAAAACGGAAGGAAGTAACCGCTGAGGAACCCTAAAACTACTAATCCAAACAGTCGCAGCGGTTCTGAGAGTCCCACAACCTCGCTACTCACTGCTTCGTCCGCAGAACCAAATCCGGCTCCGCTGTGAGATGCTTGGTCGCGCTTGTTTAGTCCAACTGTTCTAAGTTTTCCGGTTACAAGTATTAATCCGAACAATAGCACCACTGTTCCTAGGACTGTACTTACGGCGAAACTCACAGAAAGAAGCCCAATTCGCATTAATTGCTGAGTGATTGAATCAAGCATACCGATCCTGAGACCCATTGAAAAGAGTAAGAGGGCCAGAGCAATGCTCATGATTCGGTCCAAATAGCCAGTTTTGGGGATTATCTTGAAGCGGGCACCCGCCATACCGGCAAAAAGGAAAGCAAATATGACCAACAAAGATGTAACGGTTTCCATAGTGCCACTCTACACAAAAGTAACCCCTCACCGCAACCGGCAATGAGTGCCACAATGAGCTCCATTCTTCGAACAACAGGGCCGTTGCCCTGGTATGGAGAAACATGTATACTTTTTGCATGACGATAATACCTGCAATTGACCTGCTGGACGGGAAGTGTGTGCGGCTGTACCGCGGCGACTACGACCGGTCTACAGAGTACAAACTCGATCCGGTCGAGGTGGCAGAACAGTTTTTCAAGGAAGGGGCGCGGAGGATTCATCTGGTCGATCTGAATGCGGCCCGCAGTGGTGCCGGAGATCGGGCGACCGACAACCGGAAGATCATTGCCGCTGTTCGGGCGACAGTGCCTGAGGCGGTTCTCGAGGTGGGTGGAGGAATCCGCACTACGCAGGATGTGGAAAACCTCAAGGAAATCGGTGTGGATCGCCTGATTGTCGGGACGGTTCTGGTGAAAAATCCGGACATGGTTGCACAGTGGGCAGCCCGCTATCCGAATACGTTCATCGCCGGCATTGATGCAAAGGACGGTGAGGTTCGGATTTCGGGGTGGGAAGAGGGCTCGGCTATGACCGATACTGAGGCGGCGCGGATCGCACGGGAAAGCGGCGCGGTGAGTATTATCTATACCAATATCGAGCGGGATGGAACCTTGCAGGGGCCGGATATCGAAAACAGTCTAATGGTGGCAGATGCCGGGGGGCTGCCGGTGATTGTATCCGGCGGGATACGAGGGCCGGAAGATTTCGAGGAGATCCGGAAGATCTCTGCGGATCGGATTGCCGGAGTTATTACGGGGAAGGCGATTTATGAGCAGCGGATAAAGCTGTCCGAAGTCATTGCAGCCTACCAGAGCCCCGCCTCTAAACAAGGGGAGCAGGCCGGATTAATCTGGTAAGAGCCCTAAATCAGTGCATTTTTTATAATATTATATGAAGAGACAGAGGTATATATGGACCCGCAGACAGTTCAGGAGATAAAGCCGCTTGTAATTCGGACGCCTGACGGAGAGATTTTCGACGTGAGCTTGATGAATCCGAAGTGCCATTCGAAAAGTATCGAGCGGGATCAGCTGTGGCATCTACATCGGCAAACCGGCCGGACGCTGCCGTATGATGAGCGGCATGAGCTGCAGGATCTGAAGGCGCGGGAGAGTTGGTACGAGGCGGTGGTCAGTTATGCGCCGGGGAGTTCTCAGGAAAGTGTGCTGGACGAGGAGATAGAAACACCGGCTGCACTGCGCCGTCAGAGCGTGGAAGTGGCGGAGGCCGGCAGCTGCGGGGATGTGCTGGACCGGCTCGAGGCGATTGTGCAGGAACGCAGAGAAACGATGCCGGAGGGCTCTTATACGACCCATCTGTTTGCCTCCGGGGCCGAGAAGATCCGCAAGAAGGCCGGTGAAGAGGCGGTTGAGTTGATTTTAGCGGATTCGCCGAACCAGATTGTATACGAGGCAGCCGATCTGCTGTATCACTTGTGCGTCTTGCTGGTTTCGGAGGGGATATCGTATTCCGAGGTGTGTGCGGAGCTGAGACGGCGGCACACCGACGGCTGAGCGGTGAGTGAAGCAGAGCGGAGAAGATATTATGCGCAAACCTTATTTAGAGCGCCTGCATGACGGGGTGCTGCTGTTCGATGGTGCCATGGGCACTATGCTGTATGAGAAGGGCATTTTTGTAAATCAGTGCTTCGAGCATACGAATCTGACCTCCCCTGAGGTGGTGTTGGAAATCCATAGCGAGATGGCGGCGGCCGGCGCCCAAGTGTTGACGACCAACAGTTTCGGGGCGAATCCGATTCGGCTGGCCAGTTATTCGCTGCAGCATAAAACCGCCGAGATAAACCGAAAGTCGGTGGAGTTGGCCCGTTCGGTCGCCGGAGAAGAGCTCTATGTGGCCGGTTCGGTCGGACCGCTGGGGATGACCCTGGCACCGGTGGGATCCCTTTCCAAAGAGGCGGCGGCTGAGGCATTTGCCGCCCAGATGAAGGCGCTGATCGAGGCCGGGGTTGATCTGCTGATTCTGGAAACATTCAAAAATCTGGAGGAGCTGCTGCTGGCGACCCGCACTGCCCGTGAACTCGCTCCGGAGCTGCCGATTCAATCTCAGTTCAGTTTTAGACCGCACCGCAAGGATACCAGTGAAGAGGATATTGGCTGGGTTTTCACGAGCCTGGAGAGATCGGAAGCTGATGTAATCGGTCTGAACTGTTCGACAGGTCCCTCCTATATGCTCGATATTCTGCAGTCTGTGGCCACTTCGGTGCGCAAACCGATTTCGGTAATGCCGAATGCCGGTTTCCCGCGGGAGTTCGAGGGGCGGCAGTTGTATATGGCCTCGCCAGACTACTTTTCGGAATACGCCCTCCGCTTTCTGGAGGCCGGGGCGACGGTTATCGGAGGCTGCTGCGGCACTACTCCCGATCATATCCATAAGATGGCGCAGACAATCCTTACTCTCGGCCGGGCAAAGCGTACGGTGGAAATCCGCAGATCACCTCAAGAGGAGGCCGAGAGCAGAGCTGCGGATACAGCGGCTGGAGATTCTGCCGGAGGCGCCGCCGGTCGGGATACCGGCGCAGGCTCCACAGGGGCCGGCACTGGAGGAGTCGGCATCGGAAGGGCCGGCTGCCGCTCTTCTGCCGAAAGAGAGGGTCCGGAGGCTATGGAACCGCTGCCGTTGGCCGAGCGTTCCGAGCTGGGTAGGGCTCTGGCCGCGGGATCCTGGATTAATTCGGTCGAATTAGTGCCGCCCCGAGGTGTGAGCCTGGATAATGTGATTGAGAAGGCGCGGTCTCTAGCTGAAAAGCAGGTCGCCTGCATAAATATCCCGGATGGGCCCCGGGCTTCAAGCCGGATTTCTGCGCTGGTGACTGCCATTGAGATTCATCGCGCAACCGGCGTAGAGCCGATGCCGCACCTCACCTGCCGTGATAAAAATATCATCGGTATTCAGTCGGAGCTGCTGGGTGCACAGGCGGCAGGCATCCAAAACCTGCTGCTGCTTACCGGGGACCCTCCGAAGGTCGGCAATTATCCCGATGCCACTGGTGTGTTCGATATCGACTCGATCGGCTTGCTGAGTTTAGCGCACAATCTGAATCGCGGCATAGATCTGGCCGGAAAGCAGCTTTCCTGCCCCACCAGCTTCGTTATCGGCGCCGGTGCGAATCCTACAGCTCCGATTCTCGCGAAAGAGATCGACCACACCTTCAGAAAGGCCGAAGCCGGTGCTGAGTTTTTTATTACCCAGCCGGTTTTCGATGTAGCCCTGCTCGAGTTCTTTCTCGAGAAGATCAAACCGACCGGAGTTCCGGTTATTGCCGGTATCTGGCCTCTTTCAAGTTACAGAAATGCATTGTTTCTGGACAATGAGGTTCCGGGAGTCTCTATTCCCAAAGAAATTCAAGAGAGAATGCGGCAGCACACAGAAAAAGATGCGGCAATTGAGGAGGGGATCCTGATTGCACGAGAGATAATTGAGGCAATTCGTCCCCATATTGCCGGGGTGCAGGTCAGCCCGCCGTTCGGCAGATTGGAGACCGCGCTGCGCGTGCTTGAACCTGCCGCTGATGAGTGAGAGAATACGTTTGTGTAGCACAGTGGTAGTCTAAGCCGCTTTTGTAGTTTGACAGGAGGTTTACATGGATATTGATGCTCTTAAAGCGTCGGCATTGAGCGTTCGAGCTCTTTCGATGGATGCTGTACAGGCAGCCAACTCCGGCCACCCGGGGCTTCCCCTGGGCTGTGCGGAACTCGGTTCGCTGCTATACGGCGAGGTTCTCAAGCATTTCCCTTCTCTTCCAGACTGGGTTGATCGCGATCGCTTTGTCCTGTCTGCTGGGCACGGTTCTATGCTGCTGTATTCGCTGCTGCATTTGAGCGGCTATGATCTGACTAAGGAAGAACTCACGAAGTTTCGGCAAGTAGGTTCGCTGACGCCGGGGCATCCCGAGTACGGACTGACTGCCGGAGTTGAGACAACTACCGGACCGCTCGGAGCCGGCTTCTCAAATGCTGTCGGGATGGCAATTGCCGAGACTATGCTCGCCGAAAAGTTCAACACCGATGCCCACACCATTGTGGATCACTTCACCTATACCCTGGCCGGCGACGGCTGCATGATGGAGGGAATTACCTCCGAGGCCGCCTCACTGGCCGGTCATCTCGGGCTGGGAAAGCTGATCGCACTCTACGATTCGAACGGTATTTCGATTGAAGGCAAAACCTCACTCGCTTTTTCGGAGGATGTAGCTGCCCGTTTCGAAGCCTATGGTTGGCAGGTGCTCAAGGGCGATGCGTATGATTTTGACCAAGTGCAGGGTTTGATTCAGAAAGCCCAGAAAGATACCTCTAAACCTTCTCTGATTGTACTTACCTCGGTGATTGGAAAGGGTTCGCCGAACAAGGCCGGTACCCACGGGGTGCACGGAGCTCCTCTGGGGGAAGATGAGATCAAAGCTGCCCGGGCTGAACTGGGAATCCCTGCTGATGAAGATTTTTATATTCATCCCAAAGCCAAGGAGTATTTCGCCTCCAAGCAGTCACTGTGGCGCGAACAGTTTGAGGAGTGGAATGAAACCTTCAAAGCCTGGGCCAATGAGAACCCCAAACTGAAAGCCTTGTGGGATCAGTTCATGCATAACAGTGCATCCGGCAGCGCTTTCTCGGGACAGAGCTCATCCGGTGGGGTTGTGCCGCGAAAAAGCACGGCTGCAGAGATCGAATATCCTGAGTACGAGGTCGGTTTCAAGGAGGCTACCCGCAAGGTCAGCGGCGCGATTCTGCAAAAACTGGCTGCTGCGGTTCCGAATATCGTCGGCGGCTCCGCCGACCTGGCCCCTTCAAACAATTCCGAGCTGAAAGAGTACGGCCATTACCAGCGTGATTCCCGGGATGGGCGAAATCTGCACTTCGGTGTACGCGAACACGCCATGGGCGGAATCACCAACGGGATCGCCCTGCATGGGGGGCTGCGGCCTTACGCCGCCACCTTCCTGGTGTTCTCGGATTACATGCGGCCGGCGGTTCGCCTGGCGTCGCTGATGAAACTGCCGGTGGTGTTTATCTACACCCATGATTCTATCTACATCGGTGAGGATGGACCGACTCACCAGCCCATCGAGCAGCTGGCATCACTGCGGGCGATTCCGGGTTTGACGGTTCTACGCCCGGCGGATGCTCAAGAGACGGTTGAAGCCTGGAAGATGGCAATGGAGAACCGTGAAGGTCCGACGGCACTAATACTTACCCGTCAGAAACTCACCACTTTCGAGAAGGCTGATCCCAAGTGGCCCGAATCGATGCGCAAGGGCGCTTACATTGTGAAAGAAGCCGATGGGGCCGGTAATGCCGGGTCAGAAACGGGTTCAGGGGCCGGGTCAGAGTCCGGCGCCGCGAAACCGCCCGAGGTTGTTATTCTGTCCACCGGCTCAGAGGTAGAGATGGCTCTGAAGGCTGCAGAGCTCTCTTCGAAGCGAATACGGGTTGTTTCGGTTTCTGACCTACGTACGCTCAACTGCATGGATCCCGCCGAGCGTGAGCGGATTCTGCCGGCTTCCAGCCGGGTTGTAGTGGCCGAGGCCGGCGTGTCGAGTGGCTGGGGGCTGTATGTGACTTCGGCGAAAGATCTGTTTACTATCAACCGTTTCGGCGAATCCGGTGCCGGTAGCGAAGTGGCCGCTCACCTAGAGTTTACGGCTGAGCAACTCGCGAAACTCTGCGCCTGTTAACCCTGTTTGTCGAAGAATGGTGCTTTTCAATTAGTAACTATATTAGGAATAGAAAGCTACCATTTACAAAAGCAGAGGGAACAGTAATTCTTTAGCAATTAGAACCTAACGACTATATTAGCACCAATGTTCGTACAGCAGGTTAGTCAGTGAAGATGAGGCGCTCGATTTTATCGCGGTGCCTTATCTTCATAAACAAAGTTTGCTCCTGCCGATTGTAAAACCAGCCGCCCACATTGTACGTCTGAAAGCGCCAGTCTCCGTTCCACGACTGCCCGTACATCTGCATAGACTCAAAAGGGCTTACGCCGCGTATAACTAGATAATGTGTTTCACCAACCGCAAAGTCCAGAGTAATTTCAAACCCATCCGCACGCTGAACCGCACCCACCGCCTGCGCACTCGTCCACAGCCGGAAATTCTGGCCGAGCTCCTTCTCGAGACTAACCACCCGCGGATAAAAAGAGTTATCGTCCAGGAAAGGATAAGTTCTGGACGGCGACAGCCGGGAATCCGAAGCAACCAGGCCGTCTGCTGAAGCAGTCACCTCCGCCGGTAAAGCCCCACTCTGGTCAGCAAAAGAAACAGCTGAAACTAGCAGCGAGTTCCCAAGCCGTAAAGCCAGAGCCTGCGGAGAACCCTCTCCGGGGCGCGCAACCGGACCAAGTGAATTACTGTCCGCACCGCTCCCAGTGCCGGAACCGCTTCCAGCACCGGCGGAGCCGTTGCCGGCTCCGCCGGCGGCATCCTCATCGGCTCCGATCAACAGACCGAAACGCCGGAGGGCACGAGCCAGTTTCACCTGGAGCAAAGGGTCAACCACGATCTGCGCGACGCCGTTGCCCGCCGAGGCCTTAGAAAAGGATCTATACACAAGTTGCGATTCCACCCGTGTAATATGGGCTAAAACCCGCTCATAGGCCCGGTTCACGGAACCGGCTAAACGGGAAAACCGCTCGGGGAACCGGTCCAGTGCATCAACCGCCACAATAAACAACCCGGCCGCAGCAGCAGAGTTCTCGATCGCCTGTACATCCATATCACTGAGCGTCTGGTCGAGCTGTCTCTCGAGTTCCCGATCCCCGGCAAACACGACAGTACTCAAAAGCTCGGGGTAGTTAGTTCCTTTTACGGATTCAGCTAACAGCTGCTCGGGGTTTTGGCCGATCAGCCGCGAAATCTCCTGAAGAAGCTGAGACTCTCTCTCTGCATAGGCCTGTTCGGCATTCACAATATTATCTACAAAAGGAGAGGCATGCCAGGAACTGTCGGCGGCAGCCTCATCCGCCGCCGGTTGAAAAGCACCGAAATCAACGGAACTGCGGCTGGCCATAGACTCCGCAGCAACCGCAGCGACAGCCCACCCGTCGGCCTGATTCGGAGAGCGCTGCCAGGAATTGAGCATATTATCGACCATCTGCTGAACTTCTCTATCGGCTAGAGCGGAGGAAGGGGACGATTCATCGCCGAAATACCAGAATGCCAGCGGATCTGTTTCCGGAGGAAGGGGAGCCGCAACAAAACCGGGTATCACAGTAGAGTTTTCGCCGGCCCCCATATCACTCTCTCCGGCCCCAGATTCGGACCCAGATCCGCCCGCAGTACCGGCGGCTCCCGTACCGCCACCTGTGCCGGACAGGCCCAAACCGTTAGAGGCGGCTATCTGACTCAACATCATGCCGTTGCCCCTGGGATTGAACTTGAGCTCCAGACCCTCTGCCACCGGACTCACAGAATCATTGTGTACGAGCAGCAGGCTGCCGCTGTCGCGCCGGAGCTCAATGAGCGGGAGGGCTCTGTGTACCGGCCGCACCTCGATTTCGGGAGGAGCGGATAAGGTAATAATTGGAATAAAATTAAATCCATCTTGAGTATCTTTATGATATAAAATTGAGAAACCCGCTTTGCCGTCGCGGACCATGAGCTCGAGGCTTCCACCGCGGGCTAGAATCAGTTGAAAACCGCTCTGAGTGCTTTTTACTGAGCGAATGGGTATGCGGTCGCTCCGGCCGGTAGCATCCTCTACCTGAACGCCCCCCGAAAGATCCGCGGACAAGCCGTCCAGCGAAATCGTGATGCGGCTCAGCTGCTGACGCACGCCGGTTTCCTGACGGTAGCGGACCGTAACAGGACCGATCGATTTTGTAATAACACGGCCGCCGATATCCTGCAGATGCAGGTGAATAAACCCCAAAATCAGGATGACATAGATTATGGGAATGAAGTAAAACTTCTTGGGCAACTTACTTTTCATGGGTAAATGTAACTCCTAAACTGGCGGCGTTATTTTATCAGGGCGCACCGCTAAAATCAACCTTGTTCATTTTAGCCTCAATTAGTATAGTGAGCCCCAAGGACTAGGACAATTTTACCGGAGGATTCCTATCTATGCAAAGAGAAAATCGGGAGACCCTCTCTCAAAGCACCACTTATTTCACATACTACCATGCATCCCTCATCAAAAGACTCAAAACCGCATGTTTTATTTTGATACTGACCGCACTGTTCATCGGCTGTGCCGGGTTTCCGGGTGGACCCGGCCGCAGGGCTGAAGAATCACCTCAAGCTGAAAGCGGAGCTGAAGAAAAACCACAAGAAGAAGCCCTTCAGCTGGAGATTGACCCCTACCAGGCCATCAGCGCATCCATGGCTGCCGGCAATCCACAGAAGGCGCTGGACGAGTTTGAAGAAGCCTATTCTAAAGACCCCGACAGCCCGGAAACCCAGCTGCTTTACTCGAGCCTGCTTATAAGCGCCGGCAAAGCAGCCGAAGCCGAAACAGCCCTTGAAAAGCTTCTGGCCCCGACTAAATCGGAATCAGAAGGTCCAGCAGAGACCCCATCCACCGCACAAACCGCCGCGCCCCAAGCCCAAAGGCAGGCCGACATCCTGTATAACCTGGCCCTGGCCAAGGGAATACTGGGCAAGCAGGCTGAACAGGCCTCGCTTTTGAAGCAGGTACTAGAAGAGGATCCGAATCACGCCGCCGCACACGCCACACTCGGAGAAATCTACCTTCAGAAAAAGGAACTCGACCGAGCCCAGCAGCAGTTCCAAAAGAGTATCGAAGCTGATCCGGACAATTTCATCGCCCGCACCGGCTACGGCCATGTGCTCATCAGACAGAAAAAATATGAAGAAGCCGTGGAACAACTGGACAAGGCCGTCGAACTAAAACCCGACTATCCCTTTTCTTACGTCGATCGGGCCAAGGCAAAATCCAGCTCCGGAGACACCAACGGTGCACTGGCCGATCTCTCTGAAGCAATCAAGCTCGATCCGAACCACTACTGGAATTATATCGACCGCGGCAAACTGCGGCTCTACGTAGGCAACGTGGAAGGCGCCTATCAGGACTTCGACCGGGCCGTCGAGCTGCGCCCGGATTACTTTCTGGGCTATGTGTATCGCGGCGGCGCCAACAACGACCTTGAAAAACCCGAAGCCGCCCTCCACGACTACCGCAGAGTCAGCGAACTGCGGCCCGACTACTATCCGGTCTATCAGCCCTACGCACTCCTGGCATACGAGCAGGAACAGTACCGCGAGGCAGCCCGGGCCTTTCGCATGCATTACGAACGCTACAGCAAGGACCATGGCCACGCCATAATGTCCGCCGTCAGCTATTATTTTGCCGGTGAAAAAACAAAAGGGGATGCCTACCTCAAAGAACACATGAACGACCTGCCCCGCGACACCTATATGTACGACATCGCCCGGACATTCACGGAAAAAGGATACGACAGCTATCTGATGACAAAACTCAACTCCGAGAGCAAAATCACGATAAAAACCCGCGCCCTATTCTACGCAGCCGCGTATTACGAACTGCAGGGCAACCTGGGCCTGGCGCGCAAATTCTATCTGGAAGTCGATGAAGCCAACATCTACGGCCTCATCGAAACCCGCCTGGCCGAATCGAAGCTCAAAAAAGCATTCGACGAACCATCCGAAGCTCAAGGAAAACCAGACACAAAAGACGGCCCAGAAGCATCAGGAACAGCTGCAACAAACGCTCAATCCTGATACAATGAGCTCTGAGCACTGAGGCCATCGTACCCAATACGACAGTAGCAGCAGGCACGCGGCGGCTTCCACAGCCTCTCACCCGCGACCCGGCCACGACGCCGGCTCACAGCTATAGCACCGCTTGCCAAGCGAGTTGAAGCAAATTGAATTGATAAATCGAAGGAGAGACCACACAGTGGACAACAACGACGAAATAAAGCCCGCATCACAAACCCCGGCAGAGGCCGCATCCGGCGACCATGACGCCCAGACAACTGACGCCCAGCCCTCGGACACCATCACCCGGGTCACCCTGGGCGAGCGGGTCATCACCCTGCTCGGCACCGCCCACGTCTCCCGCGAGAGCACCGAAGAAGTAAAGCGGGTCATCAAAGACGAACAACCGGACCACGTCTGTGTAGAAATCGACGCCCAGCGCTACAAATCGCTCAAGGAGGGGCAGGACTGGTCCAAAATGAAAATCAACG
>CAZAMY010000006.1:0-18832 GCA_964485995.1 uncultured Sediminispirochaeta sp. | reverse complement strand
TATATAAGAATATCTTTATTTTTTTTATTGTGTATATAAAAACTGTTTTATTCACGAATTTAACTATGTAGAAAAAGAAACAGATAGGCGGCGTTTAGAAATGCACCGGGTGAGCAGTGAATCCGGGTGATCCCGGGGCGCTTGCGCAATCGTACCGCTGCACTTACAATAGGTGGGAAAAGGAGAATCTATGGATAAAGATACCCTGCTGAAGGCATTCGAGCGGGTGACCGGAGTAGTACATCATACACCTGCATTGACCTCAAAGAGCTTTGACGAAATGACCGGTGCCCGGCTTATATTCAAGTGTGAAAATTTTCAGAAGGGCGGGGCCTTCAAGTTCCGCGGAGCGGTAAACTCGGTGTATTCTCTTTCTGAGGAAGAGGCCTCCAAGGGGGTTGCCACCCACTCGTCGGGGAATCATGCCCAGGCAGTGGCGCTTGCAGCCCGCATGCGCGGCATTGCCGCCACTATCGTGATGCCCAGCAGTGCGCCCCAGGTCAAGGTGAATGCAGTTCGCGGCTACGGGGCGGAGATTCGCTTTTGCGAGCCTACACTCAAGGCGCGGGAAGCGGCCCTCGAAGAGGTGGTTGCTGAAACGGGAGCAACATTTATCCATCCTTCCAACGATCTGCGGGTGATCGCCGGGCAGTCGACTGCGTTTCAGGAGCTGCGTACCGATGTGGCTGCCACCGCGCTGGAAGGATTAGACATAGTTCTGGCGCCGGTGGGCGGCGGCGGGCTGCTCAGCGGGACCGCCCTGGCGGCAAAGCTCATTCAGCCCCCGGCCGGCAGCACCGGAGATGGAGGTGCCGCTCCGCAGGTTATCGGCTGCGAGCCGGCGCAGGCCGACGATGCGTATCGCTCCTTCAAAAGCGGAACACTGGTGCTGCCGGAGCATCCGGACACCATTGCCGACGGCCTGAAAACCGCCCTGGGCTCGAATACCTTCCCGATTGTGCGCGAGTATGTGGATGATATCGTGCTGGTGCAGGAGGATGAGATCCTGCAGGCGATGAAGCTCATCTGGGAGCGGATGAAGCTGGTCATCGAGCCATCGGCTGCGGTTCCCTTTGCCGCCCTGTTGAACGGCAGTATCGAGGCCGAAGGAGCCCGGGTGGGGATCATTTTGTCCGGCGGGAATGTTGACCTGGATGCCCTGCCGTGGTATCGGTAGGTAGGACATAATAAGGAGCGTACATGGACTGGAGAGAGCAAGTACACCGGCCGACCCTGGTGGTGAACCGGTCGAGAGCTGAGCAGAATATTAAAGCAATGGCCGCGAAGGCTGCCCGCAGCGGTGTCCGGTTTCGACCGCACTTCAAAACTCATCAGAGCGCACTGGTAGCCGAGTGGTTTGCCGGGCACGGCGTACAGCAGATCACCGTCTCTTCGGTCCGGATGGCTCTCTACTTTGCGGCCCACGGCTGGGATGACATCACCATCGCATTTCCGGTAAATCTGCGCGAAATCGACGATATAAACGACCTGGCCGACAAGGTGAAGTTGAATCTCCTGGTAGAAACTACCGAAGTCGCCGCCGCACTGGCCGAAAAATTGCACACCGAAGTGGGTATTTTCATAAAAATCGATGTGAGATACGGCCGAACGGGAATAGCCTGGGACAGAGCGCAGGATGTAGTAGATTTGGCCCGCACACTATCGACGAGCGAGGGGCTCAGTTTTAGGGGGCTCTTGACCCATGCCGGACACACCTACCACATTCACTCAAAACAGGCCCGTGCTGAGATTTTCAAGCAGGCGAGTGAACGAATGCAGAACCTGCGCCGGGCGCTCCTCGATGCCGGGGTAGTAGCGGGCCCGGAGGAGTGCCTGCTGTCGGTAGGGGATACCCCGGGAGCTACCGCAGTCGAGCAATTCAAAGGGGTTGATGAGCTGCGGCCGGGGAACTTCGTCTATTTCGACGCTCAGCAGTATCAGCTGGGGACGTGCCGCGAAGAGCAGCTTGCCGCTGCGGTTGCCTGTCCGGTGGTGGCGGTGCACCCCGAACGCAATGAAATCGTTCTCTACGGAGGGGCAATCCACCTGTCAAAACAGTCCGAACTGCTGAAATCGGAGGACGACTCCTCCGGCCGGATGTTCGGCTACCTTACAGCGGCCAGTGCCGACGGCTGGGGGGCAATCGAGCCCGATCACTACGTCAGCAGGGTCAGCCAAGAACACGGAGTTGCCCGGGTGAGCACAGAGATGTGCCGGAGGACAAAGCCGGGAGATATTCTGTGTGTAATTCCCGTACACTCATGTCTGGCAGTCGATCTGCTGGACACCGCTATTACTACGGACGGCGACTTGTTCGCATTGGATTTATAATGAAGTATGTGCTGCATAACGGTGCCCTCATTTCTGCTGAGGAAGCCCATCTGCCCATTTCCAGGCGTGAGGTGTTATTCAGTTTTGGAATCTATGAGTCTCTCAAGGTGCGGGACGGGGTTCCGCTGTTTGTTGAAGAGCATCTGGAGCGCCTGTCCGAATCGGCCCGTATTCTCGATCTGCAGCACTCGTATGATCCGCACCATTTCATAGAAGCGATTACCCGCCTGGTGGAAGCCAATGAACTGGACGAAGCTACCCTCCGGATTCAGATGTTCGGCGGAGACGAACCGTTTTACTATGTGGTCCCCTTTCCTCTGCCTCGTTACCCGAACTGGTACTACGAGGAGGGGGTTCCGACCATCAGTTATGAAGGTGAGCGGGTGATGCCGCGGGCCAAATCGAACTGTCTCCTGCTCAACTACATTGCATTGCGGGAGGCCCAGCGGCAGGATGCAGTCGAGGCTTTGCTGGTGAACCGTGAGGGGAATGTGCTGGAAGGAACCCGCAGCAATCTGTACGCCTATCACCGGGGAGCTATCCTTACACCGGAGCAGGACGTGCTGTATGGAGTAACCCGTAAACACATCCTCGAGTGGGGACGCCAGTCCGGATACAACCTCGAGTATACGCCCCTGCCGCGCAGATCAATTCTCAAACGTGAGTATGAAGGGCTGTTTATCTCCAGCACCAGCATGGGGGCAGTACCCGTTCGTCAGGTAGACGCTGTTGAAATGCCGTCACTTCAGTCCCAAGCCAAGTTTCATAAACTGATAACCCAGATCAATGCCCATCTGAACCGCATGGAGCTCGATGAAATTAAAAAAGCAAAAAAATAGTATGACAGCGCTTTTTTCATCAACTACAATATGAAGTGTGAAGAATACGAGTCAAAAACAGCTGCGTACACCCACAGTCGTAGTGCCTTTCGATTCGGAATGCCGGACCGAAATGTGTCAGGATGTCTGTGTGTATCTGCGGCCGGAGGCCAACGGCATTCAAGTGGAGAGTGCCTTGATGCGTACAATTCACACGAATTCCCATTACAAGGAGAATGTAAGACTTGTATATCTGGCTAACCTGCCCGGCGAATTCATTGCCCGCCATCGCATCATAGAACAGCATTACCGGCTCAAACTCTCCTTTGCAAAACACGGCAAACGCATGTTCACCGCGTACATGCAGCAGGAGTTTTCTCACTATTTCGGTGTGCCCTTTGAAAAGGCGGAAATACTCGGTGCATTTGAGGCTATGAAGCGTCTGCACTACAGCCGCGAGGAGCTGTTTCGATTGTGGGTGCCTGCACAGGATATCATGCATGTGAACGGGCAGACGATAAAACGGGTGGGCAGCGTCTATATCATCAATTATGATATTCCGGCAATATTGCTGAAAAACAAAATGAGCACAGACATCGCGGTTATGATTCTGAGAACCCGCCTCGGTCCCGACAGTATCCATACATTGATGATGGAGATGGTGGAAAGGCTGAAGCAGGATGGTCTGCTGCAAGAGTCAGAAGCTTTTACCCGGGTATTCCACTTCTCGAGAAGCCCCTTCGAACAGATACTCGATGGCATCGGATTTCTGTACAGAAACGACGGCACGCACATACCACTGAATGAAATCCAGTTTTACTGCTACTTACAGGAGCGGGGGTTGGGCGATGAAGAGATTCATCAGATTCTGCACTACCCGATATTCTCGTTTGTAAACAAACGCGGCGGTCTCATCGAGCAGACAGTGTATGCTGCCAGCTACGGAATGGATTATGAGGCTGCGTATCAGACGTTACTCTCTGCAAAAGCACAAATTCTGCTTGACTAATCCACGATTTTAGAAATACAAACAGAAGTATGCGCTGTTTTGCGATTTTTGATGTAGACCATACCCTCCTCAACGGATCCACCGGCAAAGAGCTGGCGGTGAGCTGCGTCCGGCGCGGTATTGTCTCCGCATCGATTCTAATTGCCAGTCTGCTGGTATACCTGCGCTACCGTATCGGTCATCTCGATCCCTCCATCCTGGAAAAGGGAATTCACCGGCTGGCAGGTATTCCGATACAGAAGCTTTCCGAGGTAGCTGAAGAAATTTTCCATTCGCAGGTGAAGCCGAAATTGTACAGCCGGGCGCTGGAATTCATCCGCCGCGAACGGGCCGAGGGCAAAGCGATTGTACTTGCAACTTCTGCTCCGGAGTGCGTGGTGCGGCCGCTGGCCGACTGCCTGAATGTCGAATATCTGCTGGCAACCAAATTCGAGGCCGAAGACGGGGTCTTAACCGGCCGCTTTCAGGGGGAACCGGTATTCGGAGGCGGCAAGGAGCGTAAAGTGCTCGAGTTCATTCGCCGGCATGAGTCCGATTTGGGCTGTTGCTCCTTTTATTCCGACAGTTGGTTTGATCATCCGCTTTTAGAGCGGGTAAAGTCTCCATATGTAGTTAATCCGGATGTTAAACTGCGTCGTCTTGCCCAGCTCCGGGGGTGGCCGATTTACCATCTGCGGGATACAGCCGGAAACCGGGATATTCAAGATATGCTCACCACAGGTAAACTGCAGAATGAGTGCTGAACGGATGGATGAACAGTTCGTTTTAGCGCTTGATGTTGGAGGAACAGTCACCCGCGCTATCCTGCTGAACAGTGCCGGCCGGGTCAGTGACCGCAGGTATATCACTACCGATACTGTTTCAAGCGAAGAGGGGATGATGGAGCATGATCCCGAACAGCTGTGGCAGTCTGTGCAGAGTGTAATTTTTAGTTTGATTGAGAAAAACTCCCTGAAACCGGGACAGATCAGCGGATTGGGAATCAGTGTACAGCGGGCTACTTTTTGCCTGTGGGATAAGAACAGCGGGGAACCCTGTACCAACTTTATTAGTTGGTCGGACATCCGGGCAGCCGAACAGGCTAACAAAATGAACCGCAACCCGGTGTGGAAGCTGCTGCAGGTAGGGGCCGGCATCCTGAGCCGGCTAACCGGCAGCACCTTTTTTATGGCTGCATCGCAGCTGAAATTCGTCACAGATCACATTCTCACCCGCCTGCTGTGGGTTTTTAATAATGATCCCGAGCTCTACCGGCGTGCAAGGGCCGGGGAAATCTTGTTCGGTACTATCGACACCTTTCTGCTGCATCGCTTGACCGGCGGTCGTCTGCATGCCACCGATGCCTCGAATGCTGCGGCAACTTCCCTGTACAATCCCTTCGATCTGAAGTGGAATCGCCTTTTCTGCACAATTTTTTCGATTCCTATGTGTATTCTCCCGGAGGTAAAGGACACTGCCGGTGATTTCGGTACGGTCGAACTACCTGAGCTGGGGGAACACTCCATTCCGATACGGGCGGTGGTCGGCGATCAGATGTCGGCCCTGTTCGGTCACTGCTGTTTTACTCCCGGAGAGGTGAAAATCAGTCAGGGCAGCGGTTCCTTCGTTGATGTGAACGTAGGAGCCCGGGGCAAGGGCTCCCGCCGCGGCTTGTTTCCGCTGGTGGCCTGGAAGCTGAACGGAAAGGCTACCTATATGCTGGAGGGCTCGGTAGCTACTGCCGGGCGGCTGATAGACTGGCTGGGCCAGGGCATCGGGCTCTCGGATACGCCAAAAGTTTTGAATGATTTTGCCGCTCAGACCGATGACACCAATGGTGTTATTTTTGTTCCTACGCCGGCGGGGATTCGATTCCCATACTTTAACCCGAAGGCCCGCGGTACTATCTTTGGCCTCTCTCTGACCACTCACCGTCGTCATGTGGCGCGGGCTGTTCTGGAGGGAATTGCGCATCGCATAGTCGACATACTGGAGGGGATTACCAGGGATACGCACCAGCAAATCATCCGAGTAAAAGTGGATGGAGGCGTGAGCCAGTCCGATATTCTTCTGCAGCTCATTTCGGATTTATCCGGATATGAGGTCGAGCGGGCTCCCGAGGTAGATATGACGGCTGTCGGTGCGGGATTTCTGGCCGGTCTTTCGGCGGGGGTGTGGAACTCGTTCGATGAGTTGCGCAGCCTGGGTGCGCCGTACCGGGTTTTTACCCCTGAAATAGATCCCCTCGAGCGGGAGATGCGTTCGAAAAGGTGGCATAAGGCGGTTCGCACGGTTGTCAGAATGTACAAGTGAGAGCTTTTCAGATTGACAATTTTGAAAATGGTGTTGTTGATTTGTCTTTATGCCCTGGCTCTAGTATAGTACACTATTAATAATAAAGATTCAGTTTTTGGACGGTGTAACGGTGAAAACGGTTTTTACAACAGTGTACGTACTCTATTTTTCCATAATTCTGCTCTTATCACAGGTGTTTTTTTTACTGCCCTATTTTATATTGCGCATGCTGGGCCTGAAAAAGGTTGGAATCTATTTTATGAAGCATGCTTCCGCAGCGATGGGACGGCTGGTTATCGGGGGAACCGGTACGAAAGTCGAGGTGTTTGGAAAAGAGAATCTGCCGGAAAATCGACAGCGCATCTGCCTGGTGGCGAACCATCAGGGGCTTTTCGATATTCCTCTGATTGCCGGTTACATACCGGTTATGGCCGGATTTATTGCCAAGCGGGAGCTGGCGTGGATTCCTTTTCTCAATTTCTGGCTATTTGCCATGGGATGCGTATTGATCAACCGGAAAAGCCCGCATTCGGCAGTGCAGGCTATCCGCAACGGTGTAGAGCGGATAAAGGGCGGACAGCCGGTGTGCATTTTTCCAGAAGGCACCCGCAGCCGTTCGGTCAATATGGGCAGCTTTAAGCCGGGCAGTCTGAAGCTGGCTCTCCGGTCGAATGCTACCATTATTCCTGTTACGGTACGAAACAGCTTCAACATGTTTGAAGGACCGGGGTATCTGCAGCCGAGTAAGGTTTTTTTGCACATACATCCACCAATTGAAACCGAACAACTGAACGAAGAGATGCAGAAGAGTCTGGCCCAGCGGCTGCAGGAAATAATTGCAGAGCCGCTGGCAGCAGACCGATGAACACCAGCAGCCCCGTCTATAGAAAATTCCGACTCGAGCGAAAATCTGAACTGAGTAAATTTGCTCCTTATCTGCTTTATCTGCACAGCAGCTTCTTGAGTGTGCTGATAGTTGTGGAGCGGGTGTATATTGAGAAAACCTTTCTCTTTCGTTTGGCTTTGATCACGGCTGCCTGGCAGTTGTTGCTGCATCTAGTGCACTGGCGTTATAAAGAGCTCTTCGCCCGCAGAATTCACCTCCTGTATATGCTGGAGGTGGTTCTGTTCATCCTGCTGGGGAGTGCTTTTTCGATGGTGCTACTCTACTACGACTTTACCATCGGCTGGCAGGCATCTTCGGTATTGGTGCTGATGCTGCTGGTCTCGGTCGAGTTCTTACCGGCTTACTCACTGCGCAATGTCATTCCGGCCTGCATTGGAGTACCGCTGCTGGCCTGGTATCTGACCGGGTATTGGCTGCTCGAACTGGATGCGGCACTCCTGGTGCTCGCCTTTTTTCCGCTGATTGCCTGGGTTATCGGCACGCTTACCTCCGTCATTATTGAACGGGTCTACTTCAGGGAGTTTCAAATGCGCTATCGGGCCGAGCAGAGGCGTGAGAAGCCGAAAGAAGAACTCATCCGATATGAAAACCTCAATAAAAGGCTCGAAGATACCAAACAGCGGCTTGAGAAAGAGATAGAGGAGCGGAAATCGGTCGAGAAGAAGCTGGAACAGTTTGCAGCATTTGACGAGCTCACCGCCGTGTACAACCGCAGAGCCGGACTGGAGCTATTGAAGGAGGCGCTGCACTATGCAAAACGGAAACAGCAGCCCCTGACGATTGCCTTTGTTGATGTAGATAAACTGAAAGTTGTAAATGACAACTTCGGCCATCAGGCCGGGGACCAGTATCTGAAGGAAGTGGTCAAGCTGCTGCGAAAGCATCTTCGAAAAAGTGATTCGGTCAGCCGATTTGGCGGAGATGAGTTCCTGATTGTGCTGTCCGAATGCACGTCGGCTGAGGCCCAGGCTATTTTCCAGAGGATAGATGATGATATTCGCAGAATGAACCAGGATGGCCGTATGTACCCCATGAGTTTCAGCTATGGTATTGCCCAGACCAGCAGCTCATACGAGGAGAGTCTGCATCAGCTGATTGCAATGGCCGACGAGCGGATGTATGTAAATAAGCAGAAAAAAAAATGGGGCTGACTGCAAAGCTCTGCAGCCGCCCCGTGTAAGCTAGTGTCGAGTTTACGCAGCTTTTACTTTTATGCTGCGTGGTTTTGCTTCGGCCTTCTTAGCCAGCTCCAACCGTAAAATGCCGTTCCTGTAGCTGCCTTCGATTTTCTCTACATCTACATCTTTGGGCAGCGAGAAACTTCTGGAAAACTCGGTGTTTCTTCTTTCCCGGACGAGATACTCTTTTTCCTCATTCTGCGCTTCGGACTGCTCTTTAGAAGCGCCGGCGGAAATGGTGAGCACATTGTCCTCAACCTGCACATCGATCTCCTCCTGACTGTAACCGGGAACCTCCGCTTCGATCACATAGTTGTTCTCATTTTCACTTATGTCGACCAGCGGGGAACGGCGGTTGTTGGAGCTCGCCGGGTCGAAAAGATTGTTCAGCATTGTATCGAAATCGTACAATGCGTTTCCATAATTCTTGGTCGGATTGTAACGTACCATGTATTTCATATCTGCTCCTCCTTGCAGTATTTTTATTCTCACTTATATTAATGCAAGAAGCGTGCCAAAAAATGGAGTTATTTTCTAATTCTATATTATAACACTAATTACTATATCCTAAAGTGTATGGTGCTGGTAAGGGAGAGCTGCGGGGCGGAGGGTATTGTGTAAAAAATACACACCGGGTAAAAATGTCTAATCAGAAGTGTCATAATGACACAAAAGACAGGAATTCCCGGCAGATCGGAGTCCCGTTGGATCAAAGCGGTAAAAATATTGATGATTGCCGGTGCTCTTGTTACCTTTTAAAACGGAACAGCCGAGAAACAGGATACAGGACAGTGATAAGGAGTGAAAGAGTGAAAAAGCGACTATTACCGGCAGCACTGCTGCTCATCCTAATTGGAGCCGGCCCGCTGTGTGCTGACTCAATGATAACCGGAAACTTCGGTGTAAATCTGTTTGCCTATAAGACGACCTATCTGACTACCGGCGTGATGTACCAGAAAAGCGTACAGCCGGGAATGGATATGGTTGTCGGCGGTGATTTCGGCATTCATACTGAGAAAAATTCTGCCGGCGAAGTGCAGGCCGATTTTCTCATCCCGCTTCGTCTGGGGCTGCATTTTCCCTTTCAGCAAAAGAGAGCTACGTACGGCTTCGGTGCAGGGATAACCCCGACTTTTCAGTTCGAACAGAGTGAAGATTCTGCCGGCTTTTTGATGGGCCCTTATGTGAACGGAAGTGTGAGAATAAAGGTGCATCCGGTGATGAGTGTGTTTCTGCAGTACCAGCAGGACCTTCTGTTCGGAGAGCCGGAGTGGATTTACACTGGCTCACGCTTTCTAATTGGAATATCCTTCTGAGCAGTTGTTTCTAGCAGAGCCTCTTGAATAAATCAGGTAAAGCTGAAAGATTTTAGTATCCTAACCCCCTTTGAATGGAGTTATGCATATGACTCAATTTATTATTTTGCTCACTCTTTATGTGATTATTGGTAGTGCAATTGTACTGGTTGTCGCCAAACGGAAGCAGACCCAGGAGGAATACTTTCTGGGGAACCGCACGGTTCACTGGATAGTGACCGCTCTGACCTACGCCGCCACAACGTATTCCGCTTTTATGATGGTAGGTCTGGTGGGAATGGCCTACAGCACCGGTGTAGGCGCTATGATTTTCGAGCTGGTCTATTTGGTGGCTACGGTGCTGATATTAGTAGTATACGGAAAAAGAATTTGGCACCTCGGCAAAGAGAACGGGTATGTCTCCCCCATGGAGATGTTTGCCGACCGCTATGGAAAGATTACCGAAGCCCTTGGGGCCATTATTGCCTTTGTCGCTTTGGTGCCGTATGCCTCGGTTCAGGTTATCGGCTTGGCGCTGGTGTTCGGGAATTACGGAATCGGTTTTGTTACCGGTGTTACCATCGCCTCGATCATTATCTTCATCTGGGCCTTTATGGGCGGTCTGCGGGGTGTAGCCCTGACCGATGCGCTGCAGGGCCTGTTCATGATGGTAGTTGCAATCGCAGTACTGTCCTGGACCGGGAAGGAGTTCGATGGTATCGAGATGTCTACCTTCCCAAACCAGGTATGGACTCCGCTCTTCTTTATCAATATTACCCTGCCGTGGGCCTTTTTTGCTTTAACCAATCCGCAGGTGGTGCAGCGGCTCTTTATCATAAAAGATCCGGCCGGTTTGAAAAAAATGATAATCCTGTTTGCCTCGTTCGGGGCGGTATATACTGTAATCGTAACAGTGATCGGTTTTGCCGCCAAAGCGGGCAGCTTGGACGGTATTTTGCCGGTGATTCAGGATAGGGATACGGTAACAGTGCAGCTGATGGGCCGCATGGGCGCTGTTCTGGCCTTGCCGCTCGGATTGAGCATCATCTTCGCCTCCGTATCAACCTCCAATTCGATTATCCTGACTCTGTCTTCGATGATGACCCGCGACGTATTTCGAATGCGCACAAGCATGGTAGTGGGGCGGGTGTTCACCTTTCTGATGACCCTGATAGTTTTTCTGTTTTCACTCCTGCGCCCCGACTACCTGGTTGAACTGTCGGTGGCTTCATCCCGAATTCTGCTGGTATTCCTGCCCTTGTATATCGGATTGTTTCACTGGAAACGCGGGGGGGTGTGTGCCGGAGTGTTTACCATCGTAGGCGGCGCTGCTCTGGCGATTTCGGTGAATATCCTTGGCCTCTCGCTCGGTTCGGTGTATACTTTTGCCGGCGTATTCATACTGTTTTTCCTCGGTTCGCTCTGCGACCGGGCCCGGGAGAAAAGCAAGATTTAACCGCAAGGCATCTGTGCCGGCGGTGGACAGCAGGAGTGGAGCAGTGAAAACGGCAGCAGCTGGCGAGCGGGAGCTCAAGACCTTTAACTACATCTCTTACGGATTAGGCGACCTGTACGGCGGCGGGTCTTTCTTTATCATCAGCACCTTCTCCATGTATTTCCTGGTTACGGTAGTAGGGCTGAACCCGGCGCTGGCGGGGCTGATACCCGGTCTCGGCAAAGTGTGGGACTCTGTTTCCGATCCGTTGATGGGCTATATTACCGACAACACCAAATCGAAGCACGGCCGCCGGCGGGTGTTTTTTCTTATCGGGGTAGTACCCATCATCATCACCTTCACGCTGATCTGGGTGCCCTTCGATTCGGGCGGACAATTCGCCAAATTTCTGTACTATTTTTTCGCGTATCTGTTTTTCTACACCTGCTCCACCATGGTCCTGGTTCCGTACTCGGCGCTCAGCGCAGAGATGACGCTGGATTTTGAGAAACGAAACCGCCTTACCGGAACCCGGATGATATTCTCGATGATCGCAACTCTAACCGCCGGTGTTGTTGCCCAGCCGCTGATTGATGCCTTTGGCGATCAACGGACCGGCCACCTGGTGATGGGGCTTTTCTTCGGATTCTTCTTTGCCCTGCCGTATCTGCTCGTCTTCTGGGGAACCTGGGAGCTGCCGGTTGCCAAAAAGCCCCCTCAGAAGGACCTGAATATATTCAAGAATTTTAGTTCCATTTTTCAGAACCGCTCCTTTCAGTTTCACATCCTTATGTACATCTGCGCGTATGCCGGCATGGATGTGCTGATGGCCTGGCTGAAGTTCTACCTCATCGACTACCTTCAGCGCCCCGGTTTTGTAACTATCGGTCTGGGAACTATCCTCATTACCCAGATAGTGGCGCTGCCGGTATATGTGAAGATCGCCAATAAGAAGGGCCACGGCACGGCCTACCGTATCGGCTTGAGTATCTGGGCCGTTGCCATTGGACTGATGGGCTTTCAGGCGCCGGGCTCCTCTACAACACTACTGGTGCTCAACTGCTTTTTTATCGGTGCGGGGATGTCCGCCGGGGTCTTGATTCCCTTTCAGCTGCTTCCCTTCGTGGCGGATGTGGACGAGCTGATTACCTCCGAACATCGCGCCGGCACCTACGCCGGGGCAATGACTCTGATGCGCAAACTGATTCAGGGAGCTCTGGTGCTGCCGCTGATGGGGCTTTTGCTCGAGGTTATCGGATACCAGGCACACGCGGCCGATGTAGTGGTCAAGCAGGGGCCGGAAACCCTCATGTGGCTGCGGATTCTGTTTGTAGGCTCTCCGCTCGTGTTGGCGATAGCCGGCGCGCTCATCTCCATCAAATTTCCCATTACGCCGGAGAATCATGCCGTCCTGCGCCGGGAGATCGACCGGCTCAGAACCGGGGGGCGCAAAGAGGATGTAGATCCGCAGACAAAGCAGATTTGCGAGCATTTGTCAGGCTTGAAGTATGAAGAACTCTATACTAACCAAAAGATATAATTAAGGCGCTTTCAAAAATCGAAGATTTTTGAAACGTCAAGGCCTTTAGTAAGAGTAATTATTTATATAATAGATAATTAATCTTACGACCCTATATTGAGGTTCTTTCAAAATTACCATTTTGAATAGAACCTCAATTGAAATAATATTGATACTTCTCTATTATTTTACTTATGAATAAGCCAGATGACTCCTCTGAGCGCGCCTCTCAACCGCTGGTGTTGATTGTCGATGATGTGCCCGAAAATGTGGAAATACTCTACAGTGTTCTGAAGGAAGACGACTACCGCTTCGCGATAGCGCTAGATGCGGCCGAAACCTATAAGGCCATCGAAAAGGAGATTCCGGATTTAATCCTTCTCGATATTATGCTGCCCGACGGCAATGGCTTCGAAATAGCTGAGAGTATTATTTCTGCACATAGTGACCGTTATATTCCCATCATTTTTATTACCGCCCGGGCACATCTGGAAGACAAGGTGAATGGATTCAGGGTCGGCGGTGTTGATTATATTACCAAGCCCTTCGAAGAAACCGAGGTAAGTGCCAGAGTCAGAACCCATATAGAGCTCAAACAGGCCCGTCAGAGGCAAGCCAATTTGATACAGCGGCTGCAAAAGGCGCTGGACGAGGTAAAGCAGCTGCGGGGGATTATTCCGATATGTGCGCGCTGCAAGAAGGTGCGGAATGATGAAGGATTCTGGATGCAGGTCGAGCACTACATAAGCGAGCACAGTGAAGCCGAGTTTAGTCACGGTTTGTGCCCAATTTGTATGCAGGAAATGTATCCGTATCTGAGTCAGAAGGAAGATGAATGAATTACAGGCGGTTTTATACGGCATTTTTACTGGTATTCGTAATTTGGGCCGGTGAGATAAGCGCCCAGGGGCACGTCTATTTCGAGCACATCGACAAATCGACCGGCTTGTCAAATATGGCGGTCTCGAGCATTGTGCAGGATTCGCAGGGATTCCTGTGGTTTGGTACCCAAGGCGGACTGAACCGCTACGACGGTTACGAGTTCAGAACCTATAAGAAAAAGCCCTTCGACTCAAACTCTCTCTCCCACGATCTGGTTCAAACCTTATATATGGATGCGGATGATATCCTGTGGATCGGAACCTACAACGGATTAAACCGGTTCGATCTGAAAACCGGGATTATTACCAGATACGAGCATATTCAGGGGGAAGCTGCATCCCTCTCCAACGATGTGGTGGTGACTATTCAGAGGGACAGTAAAGGGCAGCTGTGGGTAGGAACTCTCAACGGGTTGAATCTGCTCAATGAAGAGGACGGAACCTTCACCCACTACTTTCATGACCCTGAAGATACCGGCAGCATAAGTCACAATACCATCCGTTCGATTGCCCAGGACAGCCGCGGGAGAATGTGGTTTGGTACCTACGGGGGGTTGAACCGCTACCACCCTGACACTGACACGTTTACCCGCTATCAGCACTCGGATGAGGATCCCGACAGTATCGGCAACAACAATGTCATGGCAATAGCCCAGACCGAGCCGGGTAAGCTGTGGCTCGGCACCTGGGGCGGTGGCGGGTTGACGGAATTCGATATAGCTACCGGCAGGAGTACCAACTTCACTCTTCCTGACAATCGCAGTTATGTACTGAACGTGCAGAAAAAAGGAGTAATCTACATAGGTACATGGGGCGGTGGTTTGATTGAATTCATACCCGAAACGGGAGCCCATGAACGCTATTCCTCCGAATCGTACGATGCCTCGAGTATCGGGCATAATATTGTGTATTCACTGTTTTACGATGATTCGGGAGTGCTCTGGATCGGTACCAACGGCGGCGGCATAGATAAGATGAAAAAGCCGGATAACGAGTTCACCTATTGGCAGCACAATCCCGACGATCCAAGCTCTCTGAGTCAGGGAAAGGTGACGGCGGTGTTGCGTGATTCAAGGGGAGTGCTCTGGATCGGCACCTACAACGGCGGGCTCAATCGTTATGATGCACGGCAGAAGCGTATGATTCATTATTCTCACGATGCAGACGACCCGCAGAGCCTGGTCAATGATATTATTACCAGTATTTTTGAGGACAGCCGGGGGAATATCTGGGTCTGTACGAACGGCGGCTTGAATCGCTACAACCCCGAGCAGGATAACTTCGAGCGCTGGTTCGGGCCGGAGCACAATACCCCGCTTAAAGACCAGATAGTCTACGGTGTGCTCGAGGATACCGACGGATCACTGTGGATCGGAACTTACAGTGGAGGGGTAGCCAGATACAGCCCCGCGACGGGAGAGATGCGCTACTTTCAGAACGATCCGGACAATCCGAATAGCCTGAGCGACAATCTCGTGTACGATATGCTGGTCGACTCGGACGGTACCTTCTGGGTTGCGACCAATAACGGCTTGAACCGCTTCGATAGAGACCGTGAGGAGTTTGTTTCATTTTATCACGACGAGGATGATCCGAGCACTCTTACCAGCAACACGGTTCGGGAGCTGTTCGAGGATAGCGAAGGTCGCCTGTGGTTGGGTACTGTCAGCGGGGGCTTGAATCTGTATCATCCTGACAGTGAGAGCTTTACTCACTTTATGCAGGAAGAGGGGCTTCCGTCGAACACGGTATACGCCTTGCTCGAAGACAACCAGGGTCGCCTGTGGATCAGTACTATGGATCAGCTGGCGGTCTTCGATTACGAGCTGATGCAGTTTCGGGTAGTCGACGAAGACAACGGAATTTGGGCGGAAGAGTTCTCCCGCGGTCATTACGGGGATGAACTGGGCGAAGAGTTGTTTTTCGGTACAACTGAGGGCTTGTATATGCTGGAGCCCGGAGAGTTCGAGCGGAATATGCATGTGCCGCCGGTGCGGCTCACCTCCTTCAAGGTGTTCGACCGTGAGGTTGACTTCGGTCACAGCCTGCAGTTGGTCGAGGAAATTGAAGTTGAATACCAGGATGAGTTTATTGCTTTCGAGTTTGCCGCTCTAGATTATGTGAACCCCAAGAAAAACAAGTATGCCTACAAACTCGAGGGCTTTGATGACCAGTGGATCTATCCGACCACCCGCCGCTACGCCAGTTATACCAACCTCCCGCCGGGAGATTACACCTTCAGGGTAAAGGCCTCTAACAGCGATGCAATCTGGAATGAGGAGGGGCTTTCGATAGATCTGCGGGTTATTCCTCCTATCTGGAGAACAAATGCTGCATTTATGCTGTATGCATTGCTCGGAATTTTCATGATCTATCTAATTCTCGAGCTGATAAACCGGGAGCAGCGTCGGAAGTTCGAGCTGAAGACGCAGGAGCTCGAGCGGCAACGGCTGGAACAGTTGGAAACCGAGATTCATGAAAGAAGGCGGGTGGAAAGTCAGCTGATTCAGGCCAAGGAAGAGGCGGAAAACGCCAACCGCATAAAAAGTGATTTTATCGCCAATATCAGTCATGAAATCAGGACGCCTATGAACGCGATCATCGGGTACACTCAGCTCATTCGCCGGGCCAGTGACGATTCTACAATCCACGGATACCTCGATACCATCAAGCGCAGCGGCACGCAGCTGCTCGCCCTGATAAATGACCTGCTCGATCTCTCGGCTATGGAGATCGGAATGCTGAAAATCAATAAAACAAATATGAATCTGGAGGAGCTCGTACGTGACATCGAGTCGATGTACGGATACCGCGCAAATGAAAAAGGGCTCGATTTTGAAGTGGGCATAGAACCCGGAACGCCGCTCGAAATTTATGCGGATGCGCACCGGCTGCGGCAGATTTTGTACAATCTGGTGGGCAACGCGCTCAAGTTCACCGAATCCGGAAAAGTCGTTTTGAAAATAGAAGGAAGCAAGCATGAGGAAAATTGTGCCGATCTGCGTATCTCGGTGAGTGACAGCGGCATCGGCATACACCCTGAGGAGAAGGAGCGAATTTTCGACGCCTTTACTCAGCAGCGCGGTCAGGAGGAGCGGTTCGGAGGAACCGGCCTCGGGCTCACTATAACCCGCCGCCTGGCAGAGGCTATGGATGGGGGTATAGAGCTTCACAGCAGCCTCGGAAAGGGCAGCACCTTCATTGTGCATTTTCCGCACATGAAACTTACCGGCGGCGGGATAGCCGGAGCAAACGAACACTCACAACTGCAGGCAGAGCACCCCGCTCCTGCTCTACCGGCTGATTTCGGCGATTTTGATTTTGACTCCCCGGTAGAAAGGAAGGCCGAGCTGCTCGAGTGGCTGCGGGGCCCCGGAACGGAACGATGGGAGCATATATCCGGCACCTTGTTTATGGATGATATTCGTGATTTCAGCCGACTACTGCAGAGCCGTGCAGAACTCCATCAGGCGGAAGTGCTGAAACAGTACGGCCAGATTCTCGAAAGTCATGTGACAACCTTGAATCTGGCAGCCTTGAAACGCTTTTTATATCACTTTCCCGCCTTAGTAAAGGGGCTGCAGCAGGCTTCGGAGAGATAGGTGCCTATGCAGCCGCGTAACTACCTGCGTCTCTCCACTATGATGTTTCTGTTCTATGTGGCAGCGGGCGCGCATATTCCACTTCTCAGTCTTTATCTCAATAAAGTCCTCGGCTTTACTGGTGTGCAGACCGGAACGATCCTCTCGATGTCAGCTTTTTCGGCGGTAGCGGCACCGCTGGTCGGTTCATTTATTGCCGACCGGGTAATGGCCGCCGAGCGGGTGCTGGCGGTTTCGCAGATAGGGGGAGCAGTGGTGATGTGGCTGCTTACTCTGCAGGACCAGTATCTGCCCTTTCTCCTACTCTATATTGTGTTTCAAATGCTCTTCGGGCCGGGGGTGGCGCTGACCAATGCGATTGTGTTTCATCATGCTCCGGACGCCCGCCGGCAGTTCGGGAATGTACGCCTGTGGGGTACCGCCGGCTGGATTGCCGTGGCCTGGTTTTTCAGCTTTCTGTGGCTGAACAGGCCGGGCGGGAGTATCGGCGATGCCCTGCGCTTTACCGCACTGGTGAGCGGGCTGCTGGGAATTTACGCCTTTTCGCTCGCTCCCAAGCCCCAGGCCGGTCCGCGGCGGCGTGAGCTTATTCCGCGGGCGGCGCTGCGAATTCTGCTGCAGCCGCGGGTGCTGGTAGTTGCTTTTGTCGGTCTGGTGGTGCAGTCGGTGGACAAATACTACTATTTCGGCACAGCTCCCTTCCTGGATGCTATCGGTGTTCCCGAATCGTCGATTATGCCGGCGATGAGCCTGGGGCAGGTTACCGAAGTGCTGGCCATGCTGGTCTTGGCGGGGCTACTGGGCCGTTTCAGCTACCGCCGGGTGCTCCTGCTGGGCGTACTGATGGAGCTGCTGCGCTTCGCCTTTCTTATTCTCAGTGCCTTCACCAGTAGTTCGGTTTTGGCCTATATTGGTATTGGGTTTCACGGACCAGCCTTTGCCTTTTTCTTTTCCACTGCGTTCATTTATATCGACAGTTTTACCGATTCAGAATCGCGGGCCGGGATTCAACAGCTTTTTAACTTGATTGCCATGGGAGTCGGCAATTTCTTCGGCAGTATGCTGGCCGGCGGAGTGTTCGACATTGCGGCTGTGGACGGCAGGGTTCGTTATGAGTGGTTCTGGGGCGTTCCAGCTGTACTGGTGATGGCGATGCTTGTGGTGCTGGCCTCGTTCAGACTGCGACGGCGCTGAGGGTTTACTAAGCACAAAACCACTTACGGCCGGCAGATCACACTTCTTTTGAAGTTATTCTTTCAGATAGAAACAAAAACTACGAAATTCTCATTGACAAATGGGTAGCCGGTTGGAATAATAAATATTCATGCTATATTCAAAAAACAAAAAAAAGGAGTGTGTTGATGAAAAAAGCATTAAATGTACTATTAGTCTTCTTGCTTGCTTTCGCCGTATTTGCCGGCGGACAACAGGAAGCTGATCAAGGCCAAGCAGCCGGAGAAGCGACTGAAGAATCGGCCGAAGACTCGAAGTATGGAGGAGTTCTGGTATTCGGACGCGGCGGCGACTCAGTTGGACTGGACCCGGCCCGTGAAACCGATGGAGAATCGTTCTACGCTTCTACC
>CAZAMY010000005.1:0-19308 GCA_964485995.1 uncultured Sediminispirochaeta sp. | reverse complement strand
GACATAACCTATTTCAAGAGGTCTACGACCACATCCATAGCGATACTACCTTTGAGTATGCAATTCAGCAGTTTGATGTGTCGCTGCAGTATTCTTTACGCACGATAAAGTAGCATACGAGGGCAAATGACTGCACTCTTTCTCACCATAATTTACGTAGCGGCAAGTTTTACACAGGGGGTAACCGGCTTCGGGTTTGGGCTCTTGTCGGTACCCCTAGTATCACTTTTATTCACTCCGGGCGAGGCTGTCGGAATGAATGCAATAGTGGGAACCACCAACTGCGTGTATGCATTTATACTGCTTCGTAAGCGGGTGAGATATAGAGAAACGCTGCGTTTATTTTTGCTGAGCGCCGCTTTTGTGCCCGTGGGGGCTTATTTCCTGGTATATGTGAACAAGCATATTGTGCTCGCTATCATGGGGCTGATGGTAGTGGCAGTCACGCTGCGGGAATTTAATCCGAACCGCCGGCACGACTCACCGGTGTTCCATTCCCGCTTTTCTCTAGTTTTTCCGGCCCTG
The DNA here is from genome assembly GCA_964485995.1 of uncultured Sediminispirochaeta sp. GTDB lineage: Bacteria > Spirochaetota > Spirochaetia > DSM-16054 > Sediminispirochaetaceae > DSBN01. The sequence goes on along the minus strand of CAZAMY010000005.1, from coordinate 18,783 downwards.
GCGGGTCTATTGGGAGGCGCCTTTACTGCGCCGGGTTCTGCGATAGTACCTTATATGTTTGCCCGCGAGAGAGATCCTCATGTAGCCCGAGCGAATCTTCAATTCTTTTTTACCCTTATCAGCGGTTTAGTTATCGTATCCCATTTCTGGACGGGTAATTTGAATCAGGAAAACAGCTTACGGGCCCTGCCGTTCATCCCCATTGTATTTCTGTTTACCAAACTCGGTTCCATCACCGCCTTCAAAATACGGCGTGATATATTTCGCCGGATTGTAAATAGTGCTTTGCTGATGCTCGGCTTCTATCTTATAATGAAGAATGGGATTGCTTTTTTTGCATAGCAATTTTTCGTTGACAACTGCCTATATCTATGTTCTACTTACTTATAGAAAGAAAATAAACATTTTTAAAGGAGGAAGGGGAGGAACATGAAAAAATTCACTGTTTTTTCTATCGTACTAATTGCTCTGCTTGCTTTGCTGGCAATGCCGGTGGTAGCCGGAGGACAGCAGGAAGCTGAACAAAAAGAAGTAACTCTTAACTGGCCCTGTATTTGGGTAGGTGAAGATGCAAAGGCAGATGCGGTAGCAGACATTGTTGCCGAGTTCAACGAAGAGTATGCCGGTCAAATCAAGGTGCAAATTGAAGAGATGCCCTCTTACGATATCTATGACAAGAAAATCCTTGCTCAGATTTCGGGTGGAGAGGTACCTGACATTTTTACATTGAAGTGGAACCCGGATACCAAAGATTTCTACACAGGTGATATCCTGGTAGACTTCTCCGAAGATCTGGCCGGCGGCTGGGGCGATCGCTTCGATCCGAGTATCGTAAACGAAGTAACCCTCGACGGTGCTACCAAAGTCATTCCCTATGAAATGGCAATTACCCCCATCTGGTACAATGCTGAGCTGTTTGCTGAAGCTGGAGTTGACAGTTTTCCGGCAACCTACGATGAGTTTTGGGACGCCTGTGAAAAGCTGAAAGCAAACGACGTCACTCCGACTTCACAGATGACCGGTGGTGCCAACGCCTGGACCAGTATGCTGTGGTACTCCCACATCATGGCCAGCGTCGGCGGTCCAGATATCTGGGACAAACCCCTGTCTGATCCGGCATATGTAGAAGGTGCTGAAATCTTGAAAGAGCTCTACTCCAACGGGAATACCACCAAAGACGCCATCGGCGGCGGCCCTGCAATTCCTTCCGGCCACTACCTGGCCGAGAGAACCGCAGTTTTCTGCAACGGCCCCTGGTTCATCGGCAATATTCGTGAAAACGCCCCCGAGGTGTATGAAACAACTGAACTGACTTCTGCTCCGGCAGTTGCCGGCGGCGAAGCGGGTGCACAGGTCGGTTTTATCCAGACTGTACTGGCATCCGGCGCAACCGACGACCCGGCCAAGCGCGAAGCCGCGGTTACTTTCCTGCAGTACATGAGCCAGCCCGAAAACGTAAAACGCATTTCCATGGATTCCGGTGCCCTGATGGTGCCGAAGTTCACTTTCAGCGCCAGCGACGATGTTGATCCGCTGCAGAAAAAATTTGTTGAAGCACAAGAAAATGCTTCCTTTGTAGTAAGCCACATGGCAGGTAAGTTCCCCGCTTCTGTAGTACAGGAGTTCGGAGCAGCTCTGGACCAAATGGCCCTTGGAAGAGCTACTCCTGAAGAGTTCGTACAGATGTTGGAAGACGCGAACGAGTAATTGCTATTCACATTTGTGATTTCAAGTACACATGAATGGACGAGGGCTTTACGGCCCTCGTCCACTTTATAAGGAGCCTCCCTTATGTTGGTGAAGAACAAAAACTGGAAGTGGATGATCATTTTCATGCTTCCAATTACCGCAATGTATATTGCCTTTTTTATCTATCCGTTTGGTTTCGTGTTCTTTTCGAGCCTCACCAAATGGAACGGTATCAGCGCAATGGAGTTCGTCGGTTTCAAGAATTATGCCATGCTCTTCAAGAGCTCGACCCTTCAAATCTCAGTCCGCAACAATATTTTCTGGGCCCTTTCGCTTGGTTTTCTGCAAGTCGGGTTGGCGACAATCACTGCATTTATCCTGGCGCGTCGGCCGCTCTTCTGGAAGAGTCTGCGGACCGTATATTTTATCCCGAAAGTAATTTCCGGGGTCGCAATTGCGATGCTGTGGAAAGCAGTCTATAACGCCGAATATGGGGCTCTCAATGCGGTTTTAACTGTTATTACCGGGAATGAATGGTCACACAACTGGCTGGGTGAGTTTGCAACCGCCCTTCCGGCGATTATTGCCCAGGAGGTCATGTATATAGGATATTTCATGATCATTATTCTGGCTGGGGTTATGTCGATCCCTACCTCTTATTATGAGGCGGCTGAAATCGACGGAGCCTCTGTCTGGCAGCAGGAAACCCTGATTACCCTGCCGGTGGTGTGGGGTATTATCGTTACGGCGATGACTTTAGCCATGGCCTATGGTTTGCGGCACTTCGAAGCCACCTTCCTGATGACCGGCGGAGGTCCGGGCCATAGTACTTCGACTCTGGCGCTTATGATGTATGACAAAATCGGAGCCCGCAAACTCGGGCAGGCCAGTACTATCGGAACGATACTCGTTGTAGTCGGCTTTTTTATAATTGTCACTTTGAACCAGACCCTCGGCCGCAAAAGCCTTACCGGTGAAGACCAATAGGATGTAGAGGTGGAGAATACTATGAATAAAATCAGAACTATTGTAATAGAAGTGTTTAAATGGGCGTACCTCTTGTTCTTTTTCCTGATTGCGGTACTCCCGCTCATCTGGCTGATCCTCACTTCATTCAAGACAGAGGCAGAATTTAATACCGCCCCGCTGGCCCTGCCGGCGCTGTGGCAGTTTCAAAACTATATAAACGCCGTCAGCGTGGCTAATATGCACGTGCTGTTCATGAACTCGATTATCATTGCGACTACCGCCACCCTGTTGAATTTGTTTGTGACCTCCTTGGCCTCGTTTGTAATATCGAGAGAAGAGTTTGCATTCAGACAGAGTGTTTCGAATGTGATTGTTGCCGGTGTCTTGATGCCGATCGTCGCTTTTATGGTGCCCTATCTTACCATCATTCGAAATCTGGGTTTGTATGATACCCGGATGGCACTGGTAATTACCTATGCGGCCATCAATATTCCTATTTCGTTCTTCCTGATAAAGTCGTTTATGGTGAACATTCCCAAGGATCTGGAGGATGCTGCAATAATCGATGGCTGTACCTTTGCACAACGTTATACCAAGGTGGTGCTTCCACTCTCGCGTTCAGGTTTGGTGACAGCCGGTACACTCACCTTTATCTGGGCATGGAACGAGTTTATCTACGCGCTTCTGCTCACCTCATCGAGTAGTGTCCGTACTATTCAGCTGGGTATCAGTTTTTTTACTACACAGTTTCGCAGCGACTATCCGTCGATGTACGCAGCGGTTGTACTAACTATGATTCCGAGTATCATTGTGTATGTGTTCTTTCACGATAAGATCATCAGCGGCTTGACCGCCGGAGCGGTGAAGGGTTAACCCGCACACAGAAAAACTTCAACGGCGTTCGATTGCGGGCGCCGTTTTTTATAAAAGGATAACAATATGCAAGCACACGTTTCGTACCACAGCGAGGATCTTCTGCAGGTGCAGCGTTCAGAAGACTCTCTGCGTGTATACTTCAAAGGAAAACGGATAATCGACCACGGTGAATCGAAGCCCTGCCTCGTACTTGGAAAAGGGCAGGCTGTGTATCGAAGCCAGCATGCAAATTACAAAATAAAGGACAAGCTTCTTAATAAACAGGCAGTACAAGATCTGCAGGTGAGTGTGGAAGAGCAGCAACGGGTTGTTCTGCAGGATGCGAACGGATTCCAGCTGCAGTGTTCGGTAGAGGGCGGCGAGCTCTTTATCAGGGTTCTTCCGGCGGATAATACCGGAACGGCTAATAGTGCCGTAGACAGCTTTAACCGGATGTGGCTGAATATTGCCGCGGAGCAGGACGAGCATCTCTACGGCTGCGGCGAGCAGTACTCACGCCTCGATTTGAAGGGCAGCAAGGTTCCTTTATGGGTAGAGGAACAGGGGGTCGGCCGCGGAAAGGGCCTGATTACCACTTTTGCCAACATACACTCCAGCGCCGGAGGCCACTGGTATTCAACCTACTATCCGGCTACCAGTTTTGTCAGCTCCAAGGGCTGGTACTGTTATGCTGAGGCCAGTGCATATGCCGAGTTCGATTTTACCTCATCGAACAGGTACAGCCTGCAGTTCTGGGAACTACCAACTATCCGCATAGGCGTAGAGGCGGACTTTCGGGCCGCAGCTGCAGCACTCAACCGAATTCACGGAATTCAGCCGCCGCTGCCCGAGTGGACCTACGACGGAATGTGGCTCGGGGTGCAGGGCGGCCGCGAAGAGATAGAGACAAAGCTGGAAGATGCCCGCGCAGCGGGGGTACAGGTCGGTGGACTCTGGACCCAGGATTGGGAAGGGAAGCGGGTTACTGCCTTTGGCAAGCAGTTGATGTGGAATTGGAAGTATGCGCAGGATCAATATCCGCAGCTCCCTGAGCAGATTAAAAGCCTCAATGAACGGGGAGTTCGTTTTCTGGGATACATCAATCCCTTTCTCGCCATCGAAGAAGATCTTTATAGTGAGGCCAGTGAAAAGGGCTATCTGATAAAGAATGCGAAGGGCGAGGATTATCTGATAGAGGTGACTACCTTTCCGGCGGCTCTGCTCGACCTGACCAACCCTGCTGCCTTTGAGTGGATAAAAGGGATAATCAAGGAGCACATGCTCGGGATTGGCCTGGACGGCTGGATGTGCGACTACGGTGAATACCTGCCGACCGATGCAGTTCTCTATTCCGGTGAGAGCGCCGAAACCTTCCATAACCGATATCCGGTGGAATGGGCCCGGGCCAACCGCGAGGCGGTAGAGGAGGCCGGAGCGCTTGGCAGAATTGTGTTTTTCAACCGCTCCGGCTACAATCAGGCTTCCCGGTATGCACTCTCATATTGGGGCGGTGACCAACTGGTGAACTTTTCACTTGGCGACGGGCTGGCTACCGCAATAACCGCCGGGGTTTCGGCCGGGTTCAGCGGTGTGGGGTTTTATCACAGCGATTTGGGCGGCTTTACCTCGCTGGGATGGATCAAACGCAATAAGGAAACCTTTTTGCGCTGGGCAGAGTTTGCACCCTTCAATCAGATTATGCGATCGCATGAAAGTAACCGTCCGGATGACTGCTGGCAGTTTAACTCTGACAAGGAGACTCTGCAGCATCTGGCCCGTATGACTCGGCTGTTCACCATGCTGAAACCCTACCATCTGCAGGTTGCCAGGGAATACGCCGACACAGCGCTGCCGGCCAATCGCCATCCGGCCCTGATGTATCACGATGATGAGAACCTGCATCAGCTAAAATACGAGTATCTATATGGAAGCGACCTGTTGGTAGCCCCGGTGTACAAAAAGGGTAAGCAGAATCACAGCGCTTATCTGCCGGATGACGTATGGATCCATTTGTGGAGCGGCCGGGAATACAGCGGTGGAGAGGTAAAGGTCGCGGCCCCAATCGGACAGCCGCCGGTATTTTACCGCAAGGGGTCACAGTTTACAGAGTTGTTCCAAGAGATTAGAGACGAACTGAGTTAGTATGTGGCGGGATTCTCATTAAACTGTGACGGTATATGCCGATTATAGGAATATGAGAACCCGCCGTTTTTATTTTTGGATTCTTTTCTTGCTCGTCTGCTCAGCGGCGCTTCCGGGCCAGGAGTTACGTGAGGCTCTACCCGCTGCCGACGCTCCCCTGCAGTTGAACCCCGAAGATCTGCTGCTGGAGCAGAGTCTAGAAGGCGGTTACGATCTCTGGATTCGGGCCAAGCCGGGCATCGGCTCGGTTTTACTAACCGATTCCACCGCAGACCCTGAAAAACGGGTAAGTACCTACGCACTTCGTAATCCGGAATATCATCCGGTTAACGGTGATGAGAAGCGCATGCTGAACGGCGATTTCCTGCCGTCGAGGGAGCGGGGGCTGTTCTCTCTCATCGACTCGAGCACAGAGGAACACCCTGCACTGGGGGCCGCATTTCATATTTTTATTCCGTATGTAGTTGAATACGGCTATCCCTGGACCCGCGAAGGGGAGCTGCAGATCCTCAATGGAACCTGGCTCAATATCAGAGCCTTTGCCGAGCCCTATGCAAGCTACGCGGGTCCTTTTGTTGATAATCCCTTCGTCATTGAGGTAGTGCAGAAGGCGCTGGAACCGAAACCTCCTGAGGGAGACTACATGCCCGACACGGTCGAGGCCTACGAAGAGATTTCACGGGAGGGCGACGGCGGAGTAATTTTTGGAAAAGGACAGGATGACATCATCAATAATGTGCGCGATGTCATTCGAAATGCTGAGACAAAATCAATAGATCTGGTCTTGTGTCTGGACACAACTAAAAGTATGGAGGATGACATTCCGCATCTGCGCGATTCGCTTATTCCCATGCTCGAAGAGGAGATTGCAGGTTTTGACAGTTTTCGGCTGGGAATGGTCCTGTATCGAGACTATTTTGAGCTCTATCTTGCCAAACCGTATCCCTTCGAAAGGGACTTCGGAAAAATTCAGGCAGTATTAGACCGGATAAGAGTGTACGGCGGGCGGGATATACCCGAGGCGGTATACGAAGCACTTTATACGGGCATTCACTCTTACGAGTGGATGGCGGATAAAAAGTTGATCGTGCTGGTCGGCGATGCTCCGCCGCATCCGCGACCCCGCGGTAAAATTACTAAACAGATGGTCTACGATGAGGCCAGGGCCAGAGGTGTGGAGATACACACCATCATCCTGCCCCATTAGTTAGTAGATTAGTTCGCCGGAGAGGAAGGTTCAACTGGGGCTGCAGTCGGCGCCGCGGCAGCAGCGTTGGTCTCTTCAGACTCCATTTTTTCCAGAACCTTTGTAGCGAGTACCTGCGGCCAGCGCGGCAGTACCTGCGCGCCTTCATCCTCATAGTAGGAGAGAAGCTCGTCAAACTGCTGACGGGCCAGTTCGTCGTTTCCCTGCTTGTAAGATAGAAAGGCGATTTCGTATTTCGCTTCGACAATCCGCTGTATATCGTCAGGATATCGCTGGATGAACGTCTGGTAATAGCGTTTAGCAAGTTTATAATTATCATCCTCGCTGGCGATTTTTTGTGCCCTCTGGAAATACTCGATGGGTTCGAGATCTTCAGATATCTCTTCGGGCTGTGATGCACAGCCTGCGGCAAGAGTAAGCACGAGAATGAGTAAGGGAAGGAATAGGGTCAATGTAGATGTTCGCATATGTTTCGGCTCACATATAAAAATTAGGATTCGAGCTCGGAGTAGACTTCGTCCTTTATAGGGAGGGTCTTTTTGAGCTCACGGATGAACTCTTTCTCATCTCCCATCGGCTCGTACATGTCGCACTCGTCGATACTACGGCGTGCGACGGTAAAGTACTTATAGTACTTTTCACCACCGAGTTTTTTCGTCCACTTTCCAGCGTCGCATCGAACCCTCAGTGTGTAGTGATTTCCGTCACCCTGCGGTGAACGGACCAGCTTGCAATGACTGCAGTTTGCACAGTAGATTTTTTTTGTTCTCTGTTTTTTGCTCAGTGTCTCACTCGAAGTTGAGCTGGACATAAAGTCCCCCTTTTCAAAGGCGCGCTTATAGTACCATGATCGTCTTTTCGCCGTCAAGTATTGAGTGTATTTGAACTTAATTAGGGACTTTATATACGAATATGGCGAGACTGTTCATTCCGGCGGGCAAAATTTGCAGTAAATCGATCGGCATGCCCTCTACCAGCTTAGTGGTGCCCCCGATTCGGATGAACTCCTTGAAATTGCGGTAGTGCTCGCCGCCGGCATTCCACTCAATAGCTTTGATAACGGCTTTCGAAAATCTGCTGCTGTGCTCGGTAAAGTGGAAATCGGTCAAAATCAGGTGGCCGCCCGGCCGGACAACTCTAATCATCTCCTGCAGAATTGCCCGGGCGGTATCGGGCGGTTTTTCATGCAGGGCAAAGGTAGTCATCGCCGCATGAAAACTGTTCGCCTGGAAGCTCATCTGTGCGGCATCTTCATTCAGACAGTCGGGAGCGTACGGGCCTTTCTGCGAAACCCGCAGCATCTCTTCTGACAAGTCGACACCGCATACATTAAACCCGTGGCGTTGCAGGATTTTCAGTTGCCGGCCGGTTCCGCAGCAGACATCCAGTATTGAATCGTAGTCCTTTTCTACACAAATTTGGAGGAGCCTCTGCCGCAGTCTGTGTACAAAGGGATAGAGGAGTAGGTCGTAGACCGGAGCTATTGAGTATTCACCCATGCAGTAAGCATAATTTACCGATTGGGTCCTTTCAAGTCCGGAGGTCTTGTGTATATAATAGAGCCGTGTTGCGCAAAATATTTGTGAAGAGCGTTGTTGCTCTGCTGACGGTTGTGTTTCTCTTTAGCGCTTTTCAATCGGTAAGGCTTATCTTACAGGATGCCCGCCAGGGTAGTCTGTATTTAGCTCAGTCGAAGCCGGCCCGCTTTCACTTTATGGTCATTCTTCCTACGGTGGAGGATGAGTTCTTTCAGCAGATGTGGGAAGGCATCCAATCTGCGGCCGAAGAGATGAATGTTGGGGTAGAACTGCAGGTACCGCGAAATACTCTTGAACTGCGCAGCGGTACCGCCGAACTGCTCGAAATAGCCCGGCTGTCTCAGGTTGACGGTATTGCCCTCTATGTAACCAATGAGGAGGAGCTCACGCCGATGATCAACCGGACGGTTCTCTCCGGAATTCCGATCATCACTCTGGAGTCGGATGCACCAATGAGCCGCCGGTCAGGTTTTATCGGGTCCAACAGTTTCAAACTGGGACAGGAAATCGGACAGCTGATGCAGGAGGCCCAGCCGAACGGTGCCAAGGCGGCTCTTCTGAAGAACGAGTACTTTTCCGATCGTGCTTCCCAGTGGAGCATTATCCAGTACGGTATACTCACCAGCCTCTCCAGCGGCGATAATGATCAAATTGTAACCGAGCGTCGAACTCAAATTGGAGTCCTCAGTTCGGAGGAGAAGACCCGGCAGATTCTCTACCTGAACCCCGAAGTAAATGTGATCTTCTGCACCAGTGTTGTCGATACCATTTCGGCGGCCAACGTGGTCGCGGAGTTCCGGAAAGCCGGTGATGTGAAAATAATCGGCTACGGGTACAACCGGGAGATCGAGCGCGGGCTCGAGGCCGGATATATTTACGGTACTCTCATCCGGGATCCGAAGGCGATCGGTACCCGGGGAATGGAAGCCCTGGTCGGACTGAATACCAACCAGTATGTACCTTCTTTTATTTACACCCCCAGCCGGGTACAGACGGGAGACTCACGGTGAAACCGACCCGCACCATCAGGAACCGGCTCCTGTCCTTCTTTATCCTGATTATGCTGATCACCGCTTTGACCAGCGTATACAGCCTGTTTGCCTCGCTGAGGTTCGGCCGGCGGGTGGAACAGCTCACTCAAACCGAAGTGCTGATGCGGAATATCCGCAGCCAGATGTTCGAAACGAAACAGGCACTTGATAACTACCTCATGCTGCAGCGCCAGGATGAGCGCACCGCGGTATATACGAGTATTGAAAATTTGAATGCCCTGGTGGCCGGGCGGCAGACTCCGTATCAGAGCCAGGAGCAGCTGATGGTTAAAGACATCAGCTATCTGATAAATAAATACAGTATTCAGATAAAAGGAGTAATTGAAGCGAAGGCGGTACGTGATATCGTCGGCTACACCGAGGCGTATAAAGCGGCCGAGCTGACCTCATCCTATATCAACTCGTTTATAGACAAGGTACTGATAGAAAATCTCAACCGCCGGACCGATGCCTACCGCTTTCTGTCGGAAAGCTACCAGCAGGTGCAGCTGTTCAATTTCTTTCTGGTGGTAACCGCAGTTGTTCTCACAGTACTGCTGATTGTACTGTTCACCGACAGCCTTACCCGGCCGGTGGTGCGGCTGGCTCATCTGGCCGAGGAGATCAGCCGTGGTAATTTTGATGTGGACGACATACAGGTCCACACGAACGATGAGATCGGAGTGACCGCACAGGCCTTCAACGAAATGAAAAACAGTATCCGTCGATACGTGTCCGAAATGAAGGAAAAGGCGCACATCGAAAAGAACCTGGCCGATCAGAAGGTAAAGAATCTGGAGATGCAGCATCTGCTGAAAAATGCCGAGATGGCTTCGCTGAGGTCGCAGATGAACCCTCATTTCCTCTTTAACTCTCTGAATACCGGCGTACAGCTGGCTATCCTCGAGGAGGCCGACCGCACTGCCGATTTCATGGGCAATCTGGCCTCCCTGTTCCGACATAACGTGCGCCGGCTGTGGCGAAAAAATACCATAAATGACGAACTGAAGGGACTGCGCTACTATGCAAATCTGCTGAAGGTGCGCTTCGGCGAGACGTACAGCATTGATATCCGAATACCGAAAGAGTTGCGGCAGATAGAGTTCCCGCCGCTTATATTTCAGCCACTGGTCGAAAACTCAATCATTCACGGGTTCGAGCAAAAGGAAGGCGGCGGCCGGGTACGTGTAGACGGATATCGTGCGGACGGAAAGGTAGTTTTCAGGGTTTCGGATAACGGAATGGGTATGAGCCGCAAAGAGATCCTGCCGGCCCTGAAACCGGTCTCCTTTTCAGACGAAGATTTCTCCTCCCGTACCGGGGTGGGAATGCGGAACGTGGTACTGCGGCTGCGTCTGTTTTTTAACCGGGACGATGTGGTAAAGATCGAGAGCCGGAAGGGCGAAGGATCCGAGATAAGAATTGAACTGCCGGAGGACGAAGTGGCGTATGTATAAGGTTCTGATTGTAGATGACGAACAGCCGGTGGTGGAAAGCATCAGCTTTATGCTGCAGAAGTATCGCCCCGAAATAGGTATTGCCGGGACTGCAATGTCGGGACGGGAAGCCATCAGAGCGGCAGAAGAGACCAAACCTGACATCATTCTGATCGACGTCAAGATGCCCGGAATCGACGGTCTGGAGGCGCTGCGGGAGATAAAGCGCAGAAATCCGAACATTCTGCCGATTCTCACCACCGCCTATGAACGCTTCGATATTGCCCAAACCGCCTTCGAGCTTGGTGTACAGGATTATATCCTCAAGCCGTTCTCCCGGGACAAACTAATCGGGGCTATAGACGCCGCGGTGGAATCACTGGATCAGCGCCTGGACGGTAGGGGAGACAGTCTTAAACACATCGAACTGTATCATAGCCTCAGCAGCAGCGTAGAAAAACTGCTGTTCCGGGCGGTTAAACTGAACAGCGAGGTCAGTGATTTTGTTCCGTACCTCGAAGCCACACTCAACTTCAAAACTACCCGGGGCTGCATCGCCATACTGAACTGGCGGCCCGCCGGCAAAGCCTCTTCATCCGACTCATCGCTGATTGAAACCGGCCGCGATTTCATAAGCACCCTCAAGTATAAGTACCCCTGTCTGGCAGCCTCCTTTGCCCGGGAGATACTCTTCTTCTTCCCTGAGTTGATTGATGAACAGTCGGTTCCCGACAGCGCAGCCGTCGCCGCCCTGCTGGAGCAGCAGGATTTGCATAACATGGAGTGGAGGTATGCCGCCGGGAAGTGTGTAGATTTCGAGCAGATCAATGACTCTTATCTGGATGCACGGGTTATCGTTCAATCTGAATCCGGTCCGATCGAGGTTGAAGAGGTGCTGCTCTACACAAAGCAGTGGCGGAAAGAGCTCGAAGCAGCCCTGCTGAATCTTGAGATGGAGAAGGTGAAGCAGATAGTAGTGGATGTTCTTGAGAGGACCTCGCATGCAGACCAATCCGAAGCGGTTTTAACAGATTTACTCTTATATGTAGAACACCTGCACTCGGTGAGTACCGGTTATCATCTGAGCCGGGCAGTAGGGCCGGCCGGCCGTAGCGGCCAGAATGCCGAAGAGCTGCTGAACACTTACTATCGTTGGGCAAAGAGACTGGCCGAACAGATGCGGGCTGAACAGATTGCAAATCTTCCCAAGGTATTGAGCCGGGCACTAGATTTATTGAACCTCAATTATTCACGTCCTCTGCAGCTCTCCGATGTGGCTGAAAAGGTGGATGTGAGTTCTGCGTACTTGAGTAATCTCTTTACCCGACATCTTAAGAGAAGTTTCGTGGATCAACTGACACAGATCAGGATTGAAAAGGCGAAGCAATTACTGAAGGGGCACAAATATTCTATCAAAGAGATCAGCGCAATGGTCGGGTATCAGGACCCGAACTACTTCTCGCGGCTTTTCAAGCGTTATACCGGAAGCTCGCCCTCAGAATTCGACTAAAAGGGTGGTTTGAAGCCCATCTGGATAATATTAATCTAAAAATAATACTATACTGCTGCTGTGTTCATATAGTGAGAAAAAGATAAGTAAGAATTGTAAAAAACAATCCTGATGACGGCCTTCACACCCGGTGGTAGAATTCATTAGAAACTCAAACCTATTTAAGGAGGTTGTACAATGAAAAAGGGTCTAACCCTGATGATTGCCCTGCTTCTGCTTCTCCCGATGGTAACCGTATGGGCCGGAGGACAGCAGGAAGGCGAAGCGGCTGCAACGGAGGAAGCAGCTGCAGCAGATGTTCCTGAAGTAAAATTGGACTACGGCCAGCCGAGTGGTGAACTCGAGATTTTCTCCTGGTGGGCCGGAGATGAAGCACCTGCACTTAATGCACTGATCGATCTGTACAATGATGATTTTCCGCAGGTTGAAGTAATCAATGCAACAGTAACCGGAGGATCCGGTGTAAATGCAAAAGCTGTTCTGAAAACCAGAATGCTCGGAGGCGACCCGCCCGACTCTTTCCAGGTCCATGCCGGACAGGAACTGATCGGTACCTGGGTAGCTGCAGAGAGAATGCTTGACCTTACCCCGCTCTTCGAATCCGAAGGCTGGATGGATGTATTCCCGCAGGACCTGATCAACCTGATCGGTACCGAGAATGGCATCTGGTCGGTACCGGTGAATGTACACCGCTCGAACGTTATGTGGTACATTCCCGACAACCTGGATGATTGGGGTGTAGAAGTTCCGCAATCTTGGGACGAATTCCTCGAAGTTGCTGAAGAGATTGAAGCTCAGGGAGTAACTCCGCTGTCGCTGGCTACCAACTGGACTGTGAACCACCTGTGGGAATCGGTAGCTCTTGGAGTTCTCGGTGCTGACAAATACGATGCACTCTGGAACGGCGAACTGTCCTGGACCAGCGCTGAAGCTGTTGAGGTATGGGCCACTCTAGATGAGATTCTCGAGTATACCAATGACGACTTCTCTTCTCTGAGCTGGCAGCAGGCCACCGACCTGGTAGTCGGCGGTGATGCCGCCTTCAACATAATGGGCGACTGGGCCGCCGGTTACATGAGCACCACTCTGAACCTCGAGCCTGGTACCGACTACGGCTGGGCCGCATCTCCCGGCACCGAAGGCGTTTTCATGTTCCTGGCAGACAGCTTTGGATTTCCAAAAGGCGTCAAAAATCCGGCCGCCACACTGGCGTGGCTCAAAACCTGTGGTTCAAAAGCGGGACAGGATACCTTCAATCCTCTGAAGGGTTCGATTTCCGCCCGAACCGACTCCGACCTGAGCAAATACAACACCTACTCACAGTCGGCAGCTGAAGATTTTGCCGACAACCGAATCGTCGGAAGTCTGGCGCACGGGGTAACCGCGAACGAAGGCTTCATGAACGATTTTGCAACTGTAATGGAAATGTTCCTGAAGAACCGCAATCCTGAACAAGCTGCCAATGCAGCCCAGGCAATTGCTATTCAAAACGGTATTGTAAGCAAATAAGGATTTGTGAAAAAGTCGAATTAGGGGAGCAGGACTTCTTCGGAAGCCCTGCTCCCGTCATAAAGGGAACAATATGGTAGAGTCAAAGAAAAATACGATCTATTCGATAATTGTGTTGCTGCCTTCAGTAATCCTGCTGCTGATTTTTGTGTATGGGTTTATTGGTAACTCATTCTATGTCTCCCTCACAGACTGGGGTACCGGGGCTGCACTGCGGGAGAATCCAGTGAAAAACTTAATTGGCTTTGCGAACTACCGTGAGCTTTTCACTGGAGCAATCAATGAGCGTTTTCGGCAGGATCTGGTAAACGCAATTTTTTATTCTCTGTTTCTAGTTGCTGGTACACTGGGCGTTGGTCTCTTTCTGGCAATTCTGCTGGATAAGGGGCCGAAGGGCGAGCACGTACTGCGTACAATATTTCTCTTTCCAATGGCACTCTCGTTCATCGTAACTGGTACAATCTGGCGCTGGGTGTTCTCCCCGAAAGGAGGGGTTAATCTGATACCGACCTGGTTCGGAGCCGAGAGAGGGGATTTCCTCTGGCTGTCGAGCCGCCGGCTGGTAATGACTTTTAACTGGCAGAATATCCTGCAGATAGTGGCACTCATCATGTTTGTGTTATTTGCACTAATTCTCTACAGCGGCTTGAAAAACAAAAACCGTACCAGAACCATGTGGGGGGCTGTACTTTCAGGCCTGATGTTGTTCTACGCACTGGTAGTGCACTACCTCTTACCTCCGATTTTACCATACGAGGAGACCCACGGCTTCAGCATGGCCACTATCGGTATTATTATTGCGGCAGTGTGGCAGTATTCGGGCTACACAATGGCGCTTTATCTGGCCGGGCTGCGCGGGCTACCGATGGCAATGTATGAGTCTGCGAAGATGGATGGAGCCGGAGAACTTACCTACTACTTCAAGATCGCTATTCCCAATATGTGGCCGATTACCCTCAGCGCTATCATTATTATTTCACATATTTCGCTGAAGCTGTTTGCACTGATCTTCTCGATGGCCGGGGCGGACAATGCCAGTACCGGCCATCCATCGGTCCTAATGTATCTGGTTACCTTCCGGGCGAACAACTTTGCAATCGGTGCGGCCATCTCGGTCATCCTGTTTCTTATGGCGGCCCTGTTTATCATTCCCTATCTGATTCAGTCCTATCGGGCGCGGAGGTAAGCGAATATGTCACAAAATACGTTACGGCGCGTTCATCCGAGTATATATGTTATGGTGCTGGCCATCATGGTGGTCTTTCTGGTTCCGATTTACATGGCGATTATCACAGCCTTGAAAAATCCAGCGGAGATTAACTTGGCGACGGCCTGGCATCTGCCCTCCACACCGTACTGGCGCAGTTTCAAAGAGGCACTGGACTTGCTGCTGCCGAGTCTGCAGAACAGTCTGATACTCACCATTACTGGCACCCTGCTTTCATCGGTAGTCGGATCTATTAACGGATTTGTATTTTCCAAGAACCGGTTTCGCGGCAGTGAGGTTGTATTTACCCTGTTTCTGTTCGGTATGTTCATCCCTTATCAGATTATTCTGATTCCGCTCTTTCAGGTGCTGCGGGCAATCGGGATCTACGGCAGCCTGAGCGGGCTGATCCTGGCGCATGTGGTCTACGGTATTCCGATAACCACGCTGATTTTCCGCAATTTCTACGATCAGATACCCGATTCCATTGTGGAGTCGGCCCGGCTGGACGGCGCAGGTTTTTTCGGCCTGTACGGCAGACTGTTTCTGCCCCTGTCGGTACCGGGATTCGTGGTAGTAGGTATCTGGCAGTTTACTCAGATCTGGAACGAGTTTTTGTGGGGCGTTACCCTTACTAAGCAGTCTTCACAGCCGGTGACCGTCGGTTTAGCGCAGCTGGCCGGAGGGCAGGCGGTAAACTGGAACCTGCCGATGGCCGGCTCGTTTCTGGCCGGTTTCCCGGTGCTGCTGATCTATATTTTCTTGGGAAGGTATTTTATCCGCGGACTGCTGGCCGGTTCGGTAAAGGAATAATATACTGCACTGCTGGTGCCTCCTCAGCAGTGCAGTTTTTTTCTTTTAGTGGCGGTATTCGCTGCCGAATTTGTTGCGGGATACTTTATTCCACTGGAGCGATTCTAAAGAGTACGGGGCTTTCTGTTCTTCCGGGTAGCCGGCTGCAATAACCGCATCGATTTCATAGTTGTCTGGGATTGAGAGTGTGCGTTTGATATATTCCGAAGCCGAGGAGCCGTCCGGCGCGTTCCTTTCGCGGATCTGCACCCAGCAGCTGCCGAGCTCCTCCTCTTCGATTGCCAGTTGTATATCTATAGCAGCTATACTGCAATCTTCAATCCAGGCGGCCGCCGCTTCTATGTCGGCGCAGACTACAATGGCAAAAGCCGCGCCGCTGATGAAGGCGGAACCGTGGGGTTTTGACCCGGCAAGGGCCTTCAGCAGGTTCGGATCGTCTACTAATATAAATGCCCAGGGGCGAATACCTTTGGAACTGGGAGACAGCAAAGCCGCCTGCAGTATCCGTTCGATCTTTTCCGGTTCTACCGGACGGCTTTCGTAAGCTCGTATGCTGCGACGATTCTGGAGCGTTTCCAATAGCATGCATTAGCCTCCTTAGGTCTTGGCGTTTCAGTTATAAAAGAAAAACAGTGAAGTGAGAATGCCGATTAGTATTCCCGCAACCGCCTGCGGATAGGTGTGTCCCAGCAGGGTTTTCAGGTGCTGGCGTTCGAAGCCCTCATGCAGCAGATAGTTGAACTCCTCCAGCAGATCGTTCAGTATTTCGGCGTGTTCACCAGCGGCTCGCCGGATGCCGGTGGCGTCGTAGATCACGATAACCGCCAGGACTGTAGAAATGGTGAACTCCGCGCTGCTCCAGCCATGAACCAGCCCCATGCTGGTCGCCAAGGATGCAACTGCTGCGGAGTGGCTGGAAGGCATGCCGCCGGTTTCGAAAATTCGGTTCAAGTTGAGTTTTCTTTGAAATATTGCCTCTTGGATACTCTTGAGTGCCTGGGCGATAAATGCCGCCAGCAGGGTTGTCCAGAGAATACTGTTTTGAAAAATTTCTGCCATAGTACCTATTTTTTTCCGCGGGAGAATAAGCCCTTTTTAGCTTTGCCTTTTGAACCGGAACTCTGTGAAGGGGCCGCAAAAGTCTCGGTCTGGCCGTCTCCAGTCCCACCGGTTCCGGTTTCGCCGGCCGGTGAGGGCAGCTCCTTTGAACCCTTTTTACTGGTCTTCATTTCCGCCTCTTTCTCCTTGAGCTCTTTTTCTTTGTCCTTGGCTAGTTTGCTGCGTTCCCGGGCCTTTTTTTTGCCGGTTTTATTGAAGTAGTTCAGAATATAGTAGAAAAATGAATAGATAATTCCCACTATAAAGGCTATCAGGCTCACGGCGACTGTAGAGACGTTTTCGAACATATATCCGAACAGGTTTATGCTGGTGGTGTAGCCGACATTCAGGGCAACAAAAACCACCACTATGGCCAGTAAAAGAATATGAATGACCAAGCGTATCATTTTCTCTTTTTCTCCTTATTATTTTTACGTTTCTCTATGTATTCATCAATGGTAATCATGGGCGGCCGCTCTTCCTCCTGGATTTGAAGCTCGATCGATTCGAACTCTTCATCATGGGCCTGAAACTGCCGGAGAACGTGGCTGAGTTCGAGCTTATCCTGAATAATGTCCAGAGCCTGAAGACGAGAGAAGAAGGTTTGTAGAATACCGAAGGCCATCTTTCCGAGGCTGCGGGTGTCCTGATTTCTGTGTACCCGTTGATCCAGGTCGGTTTGTGCAAAGGCTTCCAGCCCCCACTTCTGATACACGTCAATCAGGTGTGAGGTTTCAACACCGTAGCCGATCGGGAACGGAATTTGTTCGAGCACTTCGCGCCGGACCGCATACTCGCCGGAGAGCGGCTGGATCAACCCGGTGAGCTCGGGAAAAAAGAGGCTGAAGAGGGGACGAATAAGAATTTCAGTAACCCGTCCGCCGCCTGAAGGGCGCACACCCTGGGAGAAAGCCAGCGGTCGGTCGTAGAATGCCTTTACGTAGTGGATCTCCTTCCGGTATACCAGCGGGGCAATCAGGCCGTAGGCAAAGCGGGGGTGGATGTTTTTAATGTCCGCATCAATATATACAATAATATCGCCTTTCAGCTGATAGATAGCCTTCCACAGGTTCTCGCCCTTGCCCTTTTTGGTTTCGAGGTTGGGAAGAATGTCCTCTGCCAGGTATACATCGGCGCCGAATGATTTGGCAACATCTATGGTGTTGTCGGTTGACCCGGAGTCGATAACCGCGATTTCATCTATAAGGGGGTAACGGCTCATCAATTCCGATCTGAAGAGAATAATTTCCTTGCCGATGGTAGCTTCTTCGTTCAGGGTAGGGATGCAGAGTGAAATGGTGATATTCTGTTTCTTCTTCTGTGCGACCAGATCCTCAAGATCAGTGAATGCCGAATGGTGGTATGTATTTCGTTTGAGCCACGTATTAAGTTTCATCGCAATACCCCTTGTCAATGGCGATCAGCAAGCCTAACAGCTGTGTGAGTCCGTTGTAAATCGGATCTATATCAATACTCTCCTCGGGTTTGTTGAGGTTTTCTCCGTTTGTAAGACCGAGGGTAAGTGCAGGGATACCGTGGTCAATAAAGGCCGAGAGTTCCGAAGTACTCGGTGAGATTCGCGGGTTTATGTCCAGCGATTTCATGATAGCGCGGGCATTGGATGCCAGCGGATGCGAGAAAGATATCCCGCCGGGATTCCTCTGTGCGAGGATTTGGATTTCTACCTCGGAACCGTTGTGCGACGAGACCTCGGCGGCAATGTCTTCGATTCGCTGCCGAAGCGCGTGTACCATGTCATTCGACTCACTGCGGATTTCG
>CAZAMY010000004.1:0-20459 GCA_964485995.1 uncultured Sediminispirochaeta sp. | reverse complement strand
CGTGCAGTTCCGGATTGTCCCCCTGTTCGACAGCCGCATAAAAAGCATCCATATCGACATGAAAAATTACCCTTTCCATGTCACATATTGACCGCCTCGAGTCGGTCGAGAATCTGTACCACCTGCTGATTCGATTCTGTCTGCCGGCGTCTCTGTACCACTTTTCGCAAAGTTGTCGGATCCATCTCCTGTATGAGGCCGACTAAGAAGTCGGTCTGCTCGGAATCCGCAGCCATATCGATCAGCAGTTCCACCGCCTCGTCAGAGTTTATTCTGGAGAGGGCATACCCGATTATTTTGTAGATGCCGGCATTGTCGGCGGCATCGGCTGCATCGAGGACTGAACGCGCAATGCCTACCGTTTCGGGAGAGCCGGCATCACCGAGCAGGCGTACCGCTTCGGTCTGTATTTCCAGATTGCTGCTGCGTTTAGCCATGCCGGCGACCGAAGCGATTGCATCGCTGCCGGTGCCACCGATGGTACGCAATGCCTGGAGTGCGGCAATTCTCAAGGTTTGTTCGCCGGCACCGGAGGCTGTAGCAACCAGAGCCTCGATTACCTCGGTCTGCGAAGCCGACAATTGGGCCAGCGAATCGATGGCGTAATAGCGCAGCATGCTGTATTCGGGTGATCGAAGCTTGAGGCTTGTCAGCAGGGTTTTGTGAACCTCGAGCTGGGCATTATTGGTGCGCATCGCTCCCAGCGCTCTGGCTGCATTGATTCTGACCTGCAGCGGTTCGGTTTCACTTGTGACCAGTTTCTGAATTTCGCTTACAATGCGGGCATTGTTTTGCGGACGAATCCGGTAAAAAGCCCAGGTGACGTTTTTGCGAACCTGAGGATAGGTGGTTTCGAGCAGCTTCAACAGTGTGGGTACTGCCGCCGGATCAGCCACCTCGGCCAGGATGGATGTAGCCTGTTCGAGAAACAGACTGTCACTCGATTGTAGGGCACTGCGGCTCAGACTGGAGATGACAGTTTGAGAATCGCGCTGGTACTGGTTCAGCACCGCCTGCCGGGCCGTTGTACGCACCGCCTCGTTATCACTACTCAGGTAAGTGAGTACCGCCGGGATTGCCCGGGCTCCGTTGTCGTTCCTGCCAATCGCATTGATGATCTCCTGTTTCAGGGTATTGGAAGTAGTCGGATCATCCAACAGATTGATGAATGTGGGAATTGTGTTCGCGTCGTTCAGTGCATTTAGATTACGAACCAGGGTTATTTTTACCTTTTCATTCTGCTCGTCCTTCAACATTGGCAGGAGTTCACCGGTTGCCATGCGGGCGCCGAAACCGGCAATGCCTTCGACGGCTACCCCTCTTATTTCAGGCGACTCGTGAGAAAGATAGTCGGAGAGCACGGTAAAAATGCGGCGGTTGCGGCTGCCTTGCCCGGCCAGATCTGAGAGGGCCTTTACGATGGTTTCCTCTTTCTGCTCCGGAAGTTGAGCTTCGTCGTCTTCACCCTGAGATGCGGGTAGCATCGAGAGTATGTATTCGGCGCTTTCGTCGCCGCCGACTTTTCCGACTGCCCGAATGAGTGCGTACTGGTATTCACCCGGCTCCGATACTTTGAGTGCCTCCATGAGGATTGCGCGGGCCTGGGTATTGCCGATGTCCCCCAGGGCTCCGGCTGCCTCGACCTGATAGGCGGATGAACCGAGCAGATTCTGTAAATATGGCAGAGCGCTTTCGGCCTGCAGCCTCCCAAGGGTGTTGATGGCTGCTTTGACTCGCTGCGGATTACGTTCGCCTTCCGAGAGAATGGTGTGGAGCATGGCGCTTATCAGCAGGGAGCGGTCCTCGGTTCCCATTGGCGGCAGGGGATAGCCGGCCTCTATCATCGAAAACAGGCTCTCCCTGGCACTGGTAAACTGCTGTACGTATTCCTGTTCCTCTTTTTTATATGCGTGCAGCATGGTTGCAATGTAACCGGACATCTCCTCGTGGGCCCTGCGGAGTGCTGAAGGGGTAAGGTAGAGGTCGTCCGCGCCGAACTCCCGCTTCTTTTCGATCACCTGGGTCATACGGATCTGATATGAAAGCGCAATTATCTCGGCAATTTGCCCTTCGGCCCGGGAGAGTACGTTCTGAATTTCCTCCAGCTTGGAAACCGGAAAGAAGCGGTACTGCTCGATTATAAAATCAAGCACTTCCTGTACCTGCAGTACCCCGTCCTGAACCAGCGATTCAGGTATTTTCTCATCCATATCCTCCAAGCGGTCCATTGAACCATTAGAGTTCAGATCGATGTAGCCTTCGGACAGGTTGGGAAATAGCCGTTCGAAATTACTTCCCAAGGGCGTATCGACTATCGAAATTGACCATAACGGCATATGTGCCGAGAGAATGGTCAATACAGTAATAAACAGCAGTGTTCGGTATGTTTTCATAGCTTTCAATCCTACTTTAAGGTATCAGTGGTGTCAATTGAGATAGGCAAGGAAACGGACTGCACCGACTGAAGGTGGTAATTGATATCGAAGCGGTTTTTGTCGAGCCGGAACTCGTAAGGAGGTGCGTAAAGATGAGCTGTCGTCTCGAGGGTACCGGTCAAACCCTGAGGCACTGTGAATGAAAAAGTGAATGGAATGCTGGGGAAACGGCCGATATGAAACTGCAGGGTCTGCGGATCGCGCAGAGGTGAAACCGGAAAATCTGAGTCGTAGAGGGTGATCGATTCTTCCGAAGAGAGGGTTATGCTCAGTTTTTCGATCTGATAAGGGGAGGTAACTTCAATTGTATAGGTAGATCTCTCGAGGAAATCGCGGCTTTCGATGTCGAGGTCCAGGAGGGGAGCCCGAAACTGAAGCTGCTTCTCTACCTGCAATGCCTGGGTTTCGACTTGTACCACTCTCTCGTCGGAAGAGAGGCCCGCTGTACCGTAGGTAAAACTGCCGAGAGGCTCGCTGCTCTCGAAGGAGAGGGTATGACTGCTGCGGCTGGCATTTATGTGCTCCAGAATCTGCAGCGGCTGACGGCTGCCGGGACTGAGTGAATAGAAAAACAGGAGATACACCAGAATAGCAGTGGTTAAGGCTCCTAACAAAACATCCGAAGCCAGGGTAATGCGCCGGGTGATCGACGGATTTGGGTGATGATAGAGTACTCTTAGACGCAGAGTGAAGAGCATATACGGCAGGAGGTGAAAGGCGATCAGTAGATTCCCCTGAATACGTGAAAGCAGAATTCCATACATAGCCTGACTCGAGCCGGTACGAAAAATTATTAGTAGTATTACTACGATGAACAGGATAGAGGCTAAAAGATACAGCAGTTTGGTGATCCTGTTCCGTACTATAGTAAAGAGAAAGCCGAGCAGAAAAATTGCTGCGCCGTAGAGAGTGAGCGACAGGTTATACGTAGTGAGAATCAAGACATTGGCCAGCAGGAAAAAAAGCCCTGAAGCGGAATAGAAACTACCTCGCAGACGGGTAAAGTGAAACGGGGCGGTAATCCGATGACTCAACGCGAACAGGAAGCCGGCAAAACTCACTTTCAGCAGCAGCAGTAAGAAGGGCTGCTGCTGCCACAGGAGGCTCGACTGCCGGTAGAGTGCAATTCCTTCGAGCAGCAGGGTGGCAAGCAGCAGATACAGGAACATGAGTGCAAAAATAATCGGCAGGACCCAGCCGTTGCGGCGCATCGAACGCAGATACCGGTAAAACCGTTTGCGCCGGAAAAAGGGATACAGTAATACCGCAGCAAACAGGAGTAAGATAATGATTATATAAGAGAACTCCTGAATCAACAGGGTATGTGTTCCGATTTTATAGAGCAGGTAGTGACGGTCCCAACGGGTAGACACCTCCGGTGGAAAGGACTGGCTGAACTCGAGAAGGAAATCGTGCAGCGAGCCGATATCGCTCACCGGCTCCGAGGCAGTCCCGCTTTTTGCGGGAGCTCCCTGCAGATGGATTGCCGGCATCTCCTCCTCCAAGTAGGGTTCGATCCGAGTGGGTGCTTCTATCAAACCCATCTGGTTCAGATTGAATCGAATGGTAGAGAAGGTGAAGGGGATCTTGTTTTGCATCAGGAGGTCGGAGGTGTATTCAACAAACCATGCCGGCGATACGTTTCCAGTACCGGAAGTACGCAGATCGAGACTGAACTGCTCGGATGGAAGACTGAGATACAGCACCTGAGAGGGAGTATCCGAATAATACCTCTCTAAAAAGGCTCGCGTACCGAGCTGATATTCCTCAGCGCGTCCATATTCGGCTCCCATAAATAAAATGTGTACATCAGTCGGAGGGGTGCTTCCGTTCAGACTTCTACACAATTCGAGCGCCAGTGCCAGACCGGCGGCTCCGCTCTCCTCTCTGGAGGCGTCCAAGGGATGGTTCACAGGAAAAATAAAATAGAGGTCGTTGTCGGAGATGCCGGAAAACTCGGCCTCAATAATTTCGGAGAATGAATGAAAATTATCAAATCCTCCTAAACCAAATCGCTGAAACGCAACCCCCTCTTCCTGGAGCACCTTACTTATATACTCAAAGCTCTGCTCCTCGTTCCTGCTGTTCTCATGGCGGGGATAGTTGGTGGAAAAGGTGTGCATATCTTCGAATGTGTGGTAAGATGTGCCTGATGGTTCCGTAGACAAATAAGTTATGGACAAGAGCAGGCCTAAAACAGTAACGAGGACAATTCTTTTCACTGACATCTGACTTTCACCATACGAGAATAACTGTTTTAGAGTCAAGCTTTATTTAAAACATACATGTATAAACGAGGGCGTATGGAAGTATTAAAAGAGATAGCTGACTGGGTAAGTATTTCTCACTTCAAACAAGACAGTATTCCACAAGATTCTTTAGACCGAGTTATTTTTGCTGCTCAACGTGCTCCCTCTGCCAAAAACCGACAGCCATGGCGTTTGGTTGCAGTAAGAAAACCCGAAGTAAGAGAACAGATCTATAACGCGGCTTATATGCAGGAGCACGTAGGCGAGGCTCCCGTCATTATCGCAGCCTGCACTACCAACGTCGATTACAAGATGCCGAACGGGCAGTTGGCGTATCCCATTGATATTGGAATATCTCTGGCTTTTATGATGATTCAAGCCAGGGCAGAAGGGCTGGGTACTCATACGGTAACAACTTACGACGAGGAGCAAATCCGGCAACTCTTAACCGTACCGTATCAAATGCGGGTGGTGGCGCTGCTGGTGCTCGGATATCCGAATGAGGAGCCGATGCAGTCCGAACGCCGCCCCCTCGACCAGCTGCTTTCCTACGATCATTGGTAGAGGGCTTACTCGCGGGTGTAGTGTAGACCGCTGCGCTCCCGGTAGCGTTCTATTCCCAGCTCGATTAGCGTGGTGATCAGTGAACTGTACCCGAGCCCAGCCTCGTCGCAGAGTTTGGGAAACATGCTGATGTTGGTAAAGCCTGGAATTGTATTAATCTCATTCAGTACAACTCGGTTGTCTTGGGTTATAAAAAAATCGAGCCGGGCAAAGCCTTCAGTATCTGCACATTTATAGGCCGCTACTGCTAATTCCTGTACGGCAGCTGTAATCTCGCTGGAAAGCGGTGCCGGCACTCGCAGCAGGGCACCGTTTGGGTCGAGGTACTTGGCATCGTAGTCGTAAAACTGGTGTTCATCAGTCGGGACTATTTCGCCTACCGCATATGCTTCGGGGAATAGGTTGCCGACGACTGAACACTCAACCTCGCGGCCCTTCATCTCCGGTTCCACCATAACCTTCGTATCGAATTTGAAAGCGGCTTCCAAAGCTGCCTGTAAGTCGCTTTCGTTGACCGCCCGGGAAACTCCAACCGATGAGCCTGAGCGGGAAGGTTTTACAAACAGGGGAAAATCGAACATGTTCGTAATTCGTTTGAGAAGGGCGGACATGGAATCTTGACTGTTGAGTTCGTGCTGCCTTACCTCTGCGAAGGGAATGGTAGACAGTCCGGCCTCTATCCAGACTCGCTTCACCATGGCCTTATCCATACCGAGACTGCTTGCGAGCACTCCGGCGCCTACGTACGGAATTCCGGCTACCTCCAGCAGTCCCTGCACGGTTCCATCCTCGCCGAAGGTGCCGTGCAGTACGGGAAACACAGCTGCCAGGTCAATATGCCCTGCTGCCGCCCAAAGGCCCTGCCCGGGAAGCACACTCACGAGCTGCTCTGGCTCTGTATTCATCACAAGCGCAGTGTTATCTTTGCTCAGCTTCGGCTCCCTCTGTAAGTACCAGCGTCCGTCACGGTCAATGCCGATGAGTACTGGTTCGAAACGGCTGCGGTCGATGTGGGTATATACCGATGCTGCCGAGACCAGGGATACCTCGTGTTCGCCGGATTTTCCTCCGAACAGTATTCCGATGCGTTCTGTGCTCATGCTTCGCCTCCCTCTCTGTATCCGAGCGCCTGCAGTTGCTCCCGGGCTGCAGTCTCCTCGTCCCACGGAATCGGGCCGTCGGCATAGATAATGGTGCCTTCGTGGCCCTTTCCCAGCAGCACCACTAAGTCGCCTTCACCGGCCAACTGAAAGGCGCGGCGAATAGCAGTGGGGCGGTCTTCAATCAGAAACAAATTTTCATCCCGCTGCATTGAAGCGCAGCCGGCGGCAATATCCTCCAAAATCGCCCGTGGCACTTCGCCCCGCGGATCCTCATCCGCCAGTACGATCATGTCGCAATAAGAAGAGGCTATCTCACCGAGCTGACTGCGCTTTTCGAGATCCCGTTCACCCGCCGAGCCAAACACTGCAATCAGCTGGCCTCGATTCACCTGTCGCCGCAAAGCGGGGAACAGTTTTCTGAAAGAGCCGGGGGTATGGGCGTAGTCGACGATCACCTGAAACTCCTGCCCCTGGTTGACCGGTACCATTCGCCCTTTGATTGGCTGCAGTTGCGACACCAGCGGCAGAAAGTCGTTGATCTTGTGGCCGGGTAGATTTCCCACCGCTAATAGAGCGGCCAGGGTGTTTTCAATATTGAAGCGTCCGGGCTGGGGCAGGGTAACCTTCTCGTTCAGCTCCGGCCCGCTCACATAAAAATTCTGTCCAGCGGGTGTATCCTCGATCTCGGCGGCTGAAAGATCGGGTTTGGCCGCGCTGCTGCCGCGCGCGCCGGAGCCCCTTTCGGTTTCTACCCCATAGAGATAAACCTTGCCGCCGGCGGCCTCGATAAAGGCCTGTCGATGCTCCTCATCCCCGTTGATCACACTGTACCCGGTATCTTTCGGTACTGCCCGGAACAGATTGGCCTTGTCATCGATATACCGCTCGAGGGTTTTATGAAAATCGAGGTGTTCATGGCTGATATTGGTCAGTACCCCGACGTCGAACTTTATATCGCCGAGCCGGTTGTTGATGGGCGAGAGCCCGTGGCTGGTCGCTTCCACCACAGCGTGAGTGCAGCCGTTCTCTCGCATGGAGCGCAGCAGGCGGTGGATTTCCGGGGCTTCCGGGGTAGACTGGCGCAGAAAGTTCTTCTCTGGACCGTTCCCCATGTCAAACTGAACCGTGGTCAAGAGACCGGTTCTAATTCCGTAAAGTGTGAGCAGCTGCTGAATGAAATAACTGGTGGTACTTTTTCCATCGGTACCGGTTACTCCAATGATGGTCATCTCGGAGGAGGGATCGTCGTAAAAACTGCAGGCTATGGGAGACATCAGTACACGGCTGTTTTCCACCCGGGTGTAGGTTACCTGCTGTGCGTATTCCGACAAAGGATCACTGTGCATAATTGCCGCGGCACCCTTTTCGATGGCCGCTTCAATATACGCATGGCCGTCGGTGTGAAAGCCCTTCAGGGCAAAAAAAAGGCTGCCCCGTTCTACATCGCGGCTGTCGTAGGCGAGGCTGCTGATATGCGGGTCGGCCGGACCATGCTGCTCGATTATATTGATTTTTGATAGTAAAGCTGATAGTCTCTTTCCGGTCATGCCGGAATGGTATCAGGCCCTCAGCCTTTCGACAAGTGATGGGGCCTTTGTTTCTACAGATTATCTTACTCGTCAACTAATTGCCTACATCGGCAATAAAAGGCGAATCCTCGGTTTTCTCTACCGCATCTTTTCGCGACTGCAGGAGCAGCACCCGATTCACACTTTTCTAGATCCCTTTGCCGGCAGCGGAGCGGTGGCGCGGCTGGCCCGGCAAATGGGCTATAGAGTAGCTGCGAACGACTGGGAAGAGTATTCTCGCATCATCAATTCCACACACATCACCCTGAATCCCCTGGAAGCGGAACGGCTGTTTAGCGATTTCGGTGGAATAGAAAAGACGCTCGAATATCTGAATAGTCTGTCCGGGACGCCGCAGCGGCCGCTGATCAGCCGTTTCTATGCCCCGGCTTCGACCGAGGAGGCCGACTACCGGACAGAACGCCTGTTTTATACCCGCGAAAATGCGCTGTTTATCGACCGGGTGCGGGAAGCGATCGACCGTATATGGCCGCCGGGCGGTCAGGCTCACGATCTGCTAATGGCGTTACTTTTGTACGAGGCGGCCACCCACGTAAACACCTCCGGGGTCTTCAAGGCCTACCACAAGGGCTTCGGCGGCCATAGCCGCGACGCCCTCAGCCGCATCATGTCGCCAATGAAGCTTGAGTATCCGGTTTTGATAGATGGACCGGCTGACTGCGAAGTGCAGCAGCTCGATGCCGCCGATTTTCTCGAACCCCGCAGCGGCGATCTGTGCTATCTGGATCCGCCCTATAACATCCATCAGTACGGCAGTAATTACCACCTGCTCAACACCATCGCCCGCTGGGATTTTCCGCCGATCAATAATGAAATCGGACCCGATGGCCGCTTAGAGTCGAAGGCGGGGATACGGGCGGATTGGAAACAGACCCGTTCCGATTTCTGCTCTAAGGCTGCCGCCCCTGCGGCATTGCGCAGAGTATTGAATGCAACCGATACCCGCTGGGTGGTTCTCAGTTACAACAGCGAAGGCATCATTCCCATGGAACAGCTGATGGATATTCTCAGTGAGTTCGGCCATATAGAAATACATAGTCTTGATTACGTTACTTACCGAGGAGGCCGGCAGAGCATAAACCGGCGAACCTACAATACCGAGTTCCAACTGGTTGTGGAGCATCGCAGGGAATTGGGAGCCGCCGGATCGCCTGGCCGGCAGCCAAGCCTGCAGCGCTTTCTGCCGGCGCATAGAATCCAGTCTCTGCTGCAGGGGACCTTTGTTCCGCACCGCCTGCAAAAGAATTTCCTCACACAGGGTAACCGTGTGCGCCTGCATCCGGGCTCCGCCGGATGGCTTTCTACGGAACAGCTTTACAGCTTTGTCGAGGTGCCGAGTCTGCAGCAGCTGCAGGAGCTGCCGCTCGAATCCCTCCAGGAGGTTGAAGTCAATCTGGAGGCAGCTGCCTGTCACGACCGGCAGGAGGAGCTGGCGGTTGTACGCCGGTTAATGTGTGCGGAGACAAAACCGGCCGCCAGGCGGCGTTATCAGAAAAAAGTGCTGCACATCTTAAAAAAATTCACCCACAAAAAGTACCGCCGCGAGTGGGAGACCGAAATAGCCCGGTTGCAGGAGTTGTTGTCCGAGGATGGCACGCAGCTCGAGGTACTGCGGGCCGGTTTGAAAGAACTCATCGACCTGGGGCGCCGCCGCTTCGACGGGTGAGCGGACCGGTAGATCCGGGCACAAAAAAGGCGCGGGCCCGAATCCTGTGAGGATTCATAACCCGCGCCGGTAGTTCAAATCGGAGAGGCTGTCTTATTCGGGATTGCCCTCTTCATTGTACAGATATTTGAAGTAGTCCATGTCGGTAGTAAAGGTTTTCTTGAACTGCGGCATGGTTTTGCGGTACGACTCGATCGAGCGCCAGAACTCGAAGAAATCCGGGTCCTGTTCATAGGCCTGAGCGTAGATCAGGGTTGCTTCAGCGTCAGCTTCACCGCGCAGGGTTTCGGATTCCTGATAGGCCTCCGAAAGAATGGTTTTGCGTTCGTTTTCCAGTTTACCGAGCCACTCGGCCTTCTTACCTTGACCGTAGGAGCGGTACGCTTCGGCAATCTGGTTACGTTCCTTGATCATACGGTTGTACACACTTTCGGTCAGGTCGTCGGAGTAACGGATCTGGCGGATAATAATATCTACCAGTTCAATGCCGTAGTCGGGTGTGAGGTCAGCGGCCAGTTCGTACATTTCCTGCGAGAGCTCCTCACGTCCGCGGTTCACGGTTTCATAGGTTGTTTCGATGTCGGTTAACTGACGCAGCTCCTCGACATCCACCTCTTCATCTTCCTGCTGCAGAATCTCCTGAGTTGTTTCTATTTCGTTGATTACATTGGAGTTTCGCACCGCTTCGCGCAGATTGTTGCTGGTAATGACTGTCCGGATGGTCGAATCGATTACATCGTCCAGGCGGGCCCAGCCCTGTTCGAGGGTAGATACCGCTTCATAGAACTTCTGCGGATCGTTTATCTTCCAGCGGGCGGTGGCATCAACCCAGATAAACTGGTTTTCTGCGGTGGGGACCCGCTGCGCATCCCCGTCCCAGCTGAGAATTCTCTTTGAATACTTCACCACGTTGTCGATCACTGGCATTTTGAACTTCAACCCGGGTTCGGTAACTGTATTTACAATCTTACCGAAGCGGGTTACTACCGCCTGTTCACCCTGTTCGACAATATAGAAGGGGCCTAATAGTACAAAGACTACCACAATTATAAGCAGTACTACTGCGGTTGTTATCAGTTTTTTCACTGTGTGCCTCCTTGTACAGCTCCCTGTGTCGATAGGCCTTTGAAGGGAATGAAATTCTCCAGGCCGCGGTCGATTAAATCGGTGCCCTCATCGTTGCTGAAGAGTTCTTCAATAGTTTCGATGTACAGTCGGGTGCGGGTTACATTCGGGCTTTCCTCGTACCTGTCGAGCACCGATACAAAGCGGGCTACATCACCTTCAGCGTTGTTCACACGCTCGGCGGCATACCCTTGGGCCTCCTGTATAAGCTGTTGGGCTTGACCGCGGGCCTTCGGAATCTGCTGGTTGTACTGCTCTTTACCTTCATTGATAAAGCGGTTCATGTCCTGGACCGCTTTGTTCACATCTTCGAAGGCGTCCTGGACTTCGCCTTTCGGCGGTACGATATTTCGCAGCTTGACCGTGGTTACAGTGACTCCTAGTCCATATTTATCGAACAACGACTGCATTTTATCCTGCCCCTGCTGCTCGATGTTAGCGCGCTCGGAGCCGATAACGTCTAATATGGCTCGGTCTCCGACCAGCTGGTTGATAACCGACTGACTAATGTCGCGGATAGTCTGCTGACGGTATTCTACATTGAAAAGCCAATCGATAGGCTCGCTGATGCGGTACTGGATGATCCACTCAACATCGACAATGTTGAGGTCGCCAGTCAGCATAATTGACTCCTCCGGATAATCGCCACCCGAGTAGGTGGTATTGATACCGGCCTGCTGGGTGCGGAACCCGAACTCCATTTTCTGTACGCGCTGTGTGGGTACGTTGTAGTTTTTCTCGATCCCCAAAGGCACTTTGAACTGAAGGCCGGGGCCGACTATGCGGTTTACCTTACCGAATCTAAGCACTACTGCTTGTTCGGTCTGGTCGACGATAAAGAAACTCGACATGACCATGGCAATAACCGCAACTATTATGACCACAGTAACCACATATTTCGGTTTAATCGAAAACTGCGGGCGCTGCGGTGAAACGTCACGCTCGGACATATGTCCTCCTTAAGAATAGTCTTTTGAAACTTTATTGTTCAAGGGTACCTACTGCGGACTATGGAGTCAAGCAAATCTTGACTAGTTACAAAAATATGATAAAATATATTAAAAATTTGGAAGAATAACAGGAGTTTCTGTGGCGGACAAAGATACAATGATCGCTTTCACCTCAGAGGATCGAATACAGCTGGAAGGCATCGCGGCGGTTGCACAGGGAATCGCTAAACAGTTCGGAGAGTACTGCGAGGTGGTGGTACATTCGCTGGAGAATTACGACAACTCGATAGTTGCGATTGAGAACGGGCAGGTGACCGGCCGCTCAATCGGCGGGCCGATGACAGATTTTGCTCTGAGCGTGCTCGAACGCTGCGATCAGGAGGCTGAAGATGTGTACGGGGCATACTACACGAATACCGAAACCGGCAAGCAGCTGAAATGCACCACTATCGTAATCAGAAATCAGCAAAAGAAACCTATTGGCATGCTGTGTATGAATTTCGATGTTTCAGCACCGTTTGCGAGAATGATGGAGAGTCTGCTGCCGGATGTGACCGGTACCCAGAATGTGTCCGAGCATTTCCCGCTGACGGCCAAAGATCTGGTGGAGACCTCCTTCAACGAGGTAGTGGATGAGGTCAACCGCAAAACCGGGATCTCGCCCACCCAGAAAAATAAGCTGATAGTCGAAGAGCTGTACAAGCGCGGAATTTTTCACATCAAAAACGGTATAGATATTGTTTCCGAGAAGTTGGGAGTTTCGCGATATACCATTTACAACTACATTCGCGAAGTAAAAACCGTCCTTGGCGAAAACGAGATCGAAAAACTGTATAGCTGAGTGAACCGGAAGCTCAGGTGTACAGAACGAGATATAATTTTTTAGGAGGAGTACATGGAACGTAAAGTAATTCACACTGACAAGGCGCCGGCAGCGGTCGGGCCTTATTCGCAGGCGGTTGCCTGGGGAGATACAGTCTACGTGTCGGGTCAATTGCCTCTTGACCCCGCACAGGGAAAGATTGTTGCTGAATCTATTGAAGATCAGACCCGGCAGGCAATGGAGAATCTGAAATCAATCCTGGAGGAAGCCGGCAGCTCGCTTGACCGCCTGCTGAAGGTAACCATTTTTCTGCAGGATATGGGAGATTTCAAGCGGGTAAATGAAGTCTACGGAAGTTTTTTCTCCGGCGATTTTCCTGCACGCTGTGCATATCAGGTGGCCAAACTGCCGCTAGGTGCCGATATCGAGATCGACGGCATCGCAGCGCTTTAAAGGAGAAGCAGTATGAAATCAATGCAAGAACTGGGAGTGCCGGTTCCGGCGCATAAAGCCCACGTTATTCGTCCTATCAAGGATGTAACCATCGAACAGCGCGAACGGGCGCTGCGGGAAACCGAATACAACATGTTTTCTTTCCCGGCCGACCTGCTCGTGCTGGATTACCTGTCCGACAGCGGCAGCACCGCTATGAGCGACCTGCAGTGGGCCGCACTGTTCCACGGTGATGAGTCCTACGGCCGGAACAAAGGCTACTACGTGCTGCTGGATACCATTCGCGACACCTTCGAACGGGGCGATTCTCCGCGCGAAACCATCAAATTGATCCTCTCTGGAGAGAAGGATGTCGAGAAGCTGATGGACGAGCTCTACCTGACCAAAGACGAGGGCGGCTTCGTCAACGGCGGGCCGAACCAGCTGAGCCGGCCGAATGCCTTCATCACCCCGCAGGGACGGGCGGCCGAACACCTGCTGTTCAGCACAATCCGCGAGGTCTTGGACGAGATAAACGGCCCCGGAAAACCGTACTGGATTCCGAACAACGGCCACTTCGACACCACCGGCGCCAACATCGCCGCCAACGGCATCGAGCCGGTCAATTTGTTCCAGCCGGGAGTTCTCGAGGAGTT
Organism: uncultured Sediminispirochaeta sp.; assembly: GCA_964485995.1. GTDB lineage: Bacteria > Spirochaetota > Spirochaetia > DSM-16054 > Sediminispirochaetaceae > DSBN01. The sequence goes on along the minus strand of CAZAMY010000004.1, from coordinate 6,867 downwards.
TCCCTACGACAAGATGGACAGCGAGAACCCCTTCAAGGGCGATATGGATGTCGAACGGCTGCGGGCATTTTTAAAGGAGAAGGGGCGTGAGAACGTTCCGGTTATCTATCTTACCGTGACCAACAACACGGTGGCCGGCCAGCCGGTCAGTTTAGCCAACATCAAAGCGGTGTACAAGGTAGCCGAAGAGTACGATATTCCGCTCTTTTTCGATGCCTGCCGCTTTGCCGAGAATGCGGCCTTTATCAAACAGTTCGAAAAAGGCTACGAAAAGCGTTCGATCCGCAGTATCGTGCAGGAGATGTTCTCCTATGCCGACGGATTCAGCATCAGTCTGAAAAAAGACGGGCTGTCGAACATCGGCGGGGGGCTGTTCATTCGCGACCGCGGAAACTTCGTAAAGCGGTTTTCCACGGAAAAAGAGGATGTAGGCGTCCGGCTGAAAGAGAAGCAGATTGTATGGTTCGGTAACGACTCATACGGCGCTCTCAGCGGCCGGGATATCATGGCTCTGGCGGTAGGGATCAACGAAGTGGTCGACCAGTCGTACCTTTACAACCGAATCGGACAGACCCGTCTGTTGGCAAGTGAACTGGCGAAAAACGGGGTGCCGGTAGTACTGCCGGCCGGTGGACACGCTATCTATATCGATATGGACCGCTTCTTCGAAGGTTCGGATATGAAAATTGATGACTTCGGCGGAGTGGGCTTTACGATCGAGCTGCTGCGCAACTATGGTATTCGCGCCTGTGAGCTCGGTCCCTTCGCCTTCGAGTGGGACCAGAAGAATGAAGAGCAGCGCAAGGGTATTCTGAATCTGGTGCGCTTCGCGATACCGCGTAATGCTTACAGCCGTGAACACATCGACTACACGGTGGCCGCGGTCACTGAGCTTTATAAAAACCGCGACAAGATACCCAAAGTAAAGATTACCCGTGGGGCCGAACTGCGGCTGCGCCACTTTCAGACCGGACTGAAGCCGGTGTATTAACGCGAGATTCTACGCTCATTGATTCGTAAGGGAACCGCCGCCGGACAGGAGATGAATTCTTCTGAAAAGCGGCGGTTTTTATTTAGCCCTAATTATGATTTAAGACTCGTTTCCCGGTGTATTACTGCTGTGTCAACAATTTGATGTGAAGTCTCACCGTTGCTGTCCTGGATATGCTCTATCAGCAGACGGGTGGCGTGATATCCGAGCTGTTCCGGATTAATATCTACACTGGCCAGAGAGGGGTGCTGATAGCGGCCGCGGATGCTGTTATTGAAGCCGTAGACCGGAATGGTGGCGGGGGTGTCTGGCGGTTGGCTGCCAACCGGTTGTCCGCTCTCTGATAGAGCCCGCAGTGCTCCGAATGCCAGGAAATCATCTGTAGCCACAACTGCATCCGGCCGAGCAGAACTCAAAATATCCCGCATATAGATATAGCCCAACTCTTCGGAGGACGGGGTTTTTTCGCCTTCGCCGGTTTCGGGGCGTGGTGAGCACAGCTCTTCACTAATCTCGATACCGCGGCTGCGGAGTGCCTGTAAGTAGCCCTCGTAGCGGTCGAGGGTGTAGCGGCGGCTCCATTTGGTACCTATAAAAGCGATGTTGCGTGAGCCGCGATCGATCAACTCGCTCACCAGGGTGTAAATTGCCTGGAAATTATCGTTGTCGACCCATAAAGTATGCGCAGGTTGATCGGGACGACCGATCACCGAGAAGGGAAACTCCTTCTCTCGAAGATAGTCGATTGAGGGGTCCTGCTGTTCGACCGAAAAAAGTACCACTCCGTCGGTCCAGTTGGCGGTAACCAGCTCCTGCAGATATTCATACTGCTCGTTTTCGCTTTCACAAAATGAAACCATTACGTGAAAATGGCGGTCCCGGGCACAGGCATTTGCACCCTTCATCGCCATGATGAAGAATGGGTTTTCAAAAATGTTGGCTTCATGCTCAGTTATTACCAGGGTAATCAAACGGCTCGGGCGGCTGCTCGCACCACCGGAAAAGTGACGCGGGTGGTAGCCCTTCTCGCGCATGACATCCAATACATGGGCCCGGGTTTTCTCGGCTATGCCGGCGGAGTTATTCACTATGCGTGATACAGTAGAAATTGACACCCCGGCGGCTTGTGCAATATCTGTGAGTGAAACCTTTTTCATTCTATTCTCCCTCTTGGATAGTACATCGGAGTGCATTTTTGTGCAATAAAAAATTACAAATTCAAGCAATGTGAGAGAAGTTATAGAAAAAATTTGCAGTAAAATAAGAAAAATTGAAAAATAAAGACGAATAACAGGGTAAAGATGAAAAACTTTGCATTGAATTAAGGATAATGAAATTAATCATTGACAAAATTAACAATTCAAGGTGATAATACTTCTATAAATTTCTCATTGTATTTCTTAAAGGAGGAGAAAATGAGTTCTAAAAAGAGTCTTGCTCTATTGGTGGCACTCATTGTGTTGTGTGTTCCGGCGTTGTGGGCCGGTGGTGCACAGGAAGGTACCGAAGAGGGCGCTGCTGAAAAAGTGAAAGTTGATATCTTTCAGTTCAAGGTTGAATTCAAGGATCAGTTTACTCAGCTGGCCGAAGAGTACATGAAAGAGAATCCCAATGTGGATCTGTCCATCAAGACGGTCGGCGGTGGGGATGACTACGGTGCCGCGCTGCGCTCGCGTTTCGCTTCCGGTGAAGAACCGGCGATATTTAACGTTGGCGGACCGCAGGACGTAGCCGACTGGATGCAGTATCTTGCCCCTCTCAATGGGCTCGACGTAACCGAAAAGGCTTTCGACGGCGTGCTCGGCGGAGTGACCATGGAAGGCAATGTGTACGGTCTGCCTTACAACCAGGAAGGGTACGGCCTGATCTACAACAAAGCTATGTTCGAAAAAGCTGGAATCGACCCGGCCGGCATTACTTCGTATGCAAAGCTTGAAGCCGCTGTAAAGAAACTCGATTCTATGAAAGACGAACTCGGGATCAATGCTGTGTTTGCTTTTCCGGTAAAAGAGACCTGGGTAACCGGTCTTCATCTGTCGAATGCAGTTCTTTCCCAGGAATTCGACAACGTAAACGACGCTTTCAATGCAGAAACTGTCGAGTACAAGTACAGCCAAGGTTTTAAGAAGCTGGTTGACCTGCAGAACGACTATTCGGTTCAACCGACTCTTTCACTTGACTATAGCCAGCAGGTTGAACAGCTCTTCTCCAGTGAGAAAGTAGCGCTCATCCAGCAGGGCAACTGGGCTTATGGTTCAATTGCCGGTGTAAACAGCGACTTGGCTGAGAATATCGGTTTTATTCCCCTGTCGGTAGACGGCGGAATCGGCGACAGTATTCCCGTCGGTGTGCCGATGTACTGGGGCGTAAACAAACAGCTCGATGATGCAGTTGTTGCCGAAGCCAAAGATTTCCTTAATTGGATGTATACCTCCGAGACCGGTAAACGTTATGTCCTTGAAGAGTTCAAATTTATCCCCGCTTACGAAGGGTACGACATTTCAAAGGTATCGGATCCGTTGGCCCGTGATATACTTGATTTTTCTGCCCGCGGAAAGACTCTGCCATGGGTTTTTATGGGGTACCCGACCGGATGGGGTATGAATGTACTGGGTGTTGACATCCAGAAGTATGTTGCCGACAAAATGACTTGGGACGAGTTGATAAGACATACCACTGAAGAGTGGGAAAAAACACGTAAATAACAAAATTGTAAACAAGCCGGAGGGGTTACCCTCCGGCACTATTTTGATGTCGGGAGAGTGTATGCAGGGAAGTATAAAACGGCAGCTGCTGTTCTGGGCGTTTGTAGGACCGCTGGTGTTCGCCTTTGTCGTGGTAGTAGTAGTGCCCTTCTTGTGGGGTATATATTATTCGTTCACTGAATGGAATGGAATTGTGAAGTCTCAGGTCGAATGGGTGGGGCTGCGCAATTACATAGAACTTTTCCAGGACGAACAATTTGTATACTCTTTCTGGTTTACTGCACGCTTTGCGGTGGTTTCCGTTGTTTTGATCAATGGAATCGGGTTTGCCCTGGCCCTTCTGGTTACACAGCCGCTGCGTTCTTCTCACGCACTGAGAACCGTCTTTTTTATGCCGAACCTCATTGGCGGTCTTATTCTGGGGTTTGTGTGGCAGTTTATCTTTATCCAGGTGTTTTCGGGTTTGGCCGACATTCTGAAAATCGAGTTGCTGCGCGGCTGGCTCGCGACCCCTGAGACGGGGTTCTGGGGGCTGGTAATGCTGATGACCTGGCAGATGGCCGGATATACAATGGTTATCTACATCGCCGCTCTGCAGAGTATTCCCGGCGAGCTGCTCGAGGCCGCCGAGATCGACGGATCAACGCTGTGGTCGAAAACCCGCCACATAATCATTCCGCTGGTGGCGCCGGCCTTTACTATCAATATGTTTCTGATGTTGTCCAATGCGTTCAAGCTGTACGACCAGAACCTGTCGCTGACCAACGGCGGACCGTTTAACTCTACCCAAATGCTGGCGATGAATATTTACAATACCGCCTTTATGTTCGATCGAATGGGGCTTGCACAGGCAAAAGCGGTAATCTTCTTCCTGGTAGTGGCGACTGTTTCGATAATCCAGGTGCGGATGAACAAGCGTCGGGAAGTGGAGTACTAAGGAGCGAAAAATGACAGCACGCAAGCGATTTATCATAACTATGGAAGTAGTGGGAATAGCGATCGGACTGGTGTTCTTCTTTCCGTTCTACATCATGCTGGTCAATTCATTCAAAACGAAACCGCAAATTTTTCAGAATACCCTTAATCTGCCGGGAGGACTGGAGTGGAACAACTACGTAGAGGCTTTCCGGCAGCTGGAGTTTCTGCAGGCCTTTGCCAACAGTCTTTTTATCACCGTAGGCTCGATTTTGATATTGATCGTATTCGCCTCGATGGCCGGATGGAAGCTGGTGAGAACTAAAAGCACACTCAGCAATCTCATTTTCTTTATGTTCGTCAGCGCCATTTTGATTCCTTTTCAATCGGTGATGCTCCCACTCATCACTATTATGGGACGTCTTGGATTTCTGAATCGGCTTGGTCTTATCTTCATGTACCTTGGCTTTGGATCGAGTCTTTCCCTCTTTCTTTATCACGGGTTTGTAAAGAGTGTGCCGAAAGAGTTGGATGAGGCGGCCATCATTGACGGCTGTAATGAGTTTCAACTCTTCGGAAGGGTTATTTTTCCGATTCTTACCCCAATAACTCTCACGGTAATCATACTGCTTACTATATGGATATGGAACGACTATCTTCTGCCTTCCCTGGTGATCAACAAAGAGGGAATGCAGACGATACCGCTGCAGATGTTTTTCTTCTTCGGCGAGTATACTAAACAGTGGCATTTAGCCCTGGCCGGTTTAACCCTTGCCATCATCCCGGTAATTATTTTTTACTTTTCAGCCCAGAAATACATTATTCGGGGCGTTACTCAGGGTGCCATAAAATAGAGCGCAACTGACGGAGGAGCTACGTGAACACGGACATACGAAAAGATATAGAGGATAATATTGATCTGGCCCACACGGAAAACCCGACCCGGCAGATAAAACCGCCGCAAAGAGATTTTTTTTCGCTGAAACTCCGTGGGGCAGTGGGCGAGGCGGAAGAATCGACTGAACAGTACGAGTTGAGCGCACCGGACTCCCCGCATGAGAAAGCGAGTTCTCTGCGGTTGGCTGTTACTAAGCATGCAGAGGGACTTTACAGGATTTGTGTGGGACGAAACGAAATACCCCGCTCGTGGGCCGTAACAGATCTTCCCGAAGCCATCCAGGGAAAATCGCTGACCGCCTCAGTTCAAGACGATACCCCGGTTTTTGAACTGGGCGAGCTGAGTGTCGGTGAATGGCAGTACCATCCGGAGGCACTGCGGTTTTCGCTTAAGTGTGACGGAGAGCTGCCGCGAGTGTACGGCCTGGGAGAAAAAATGGGCCGGCTCGAGCGCAGCGGACGGGTTTGGGATATGTGGAATACCGATGAACCCGAGCACGTGCCCAGCCGTGATCCGCTGTATGTTTCCATTCCCTTCGCTCTGCTTGCAGTACAACAGGAGTGGTACGGAATTTTTGTAGACAATCCGGCCCGGCAGTACTGGGATACTGCTTTGACCCGGTTCAACACCATTACCATTGATGTTGAAGACGAATACCTTGATCTATATCTGATCAAGGCCGACTCTCCGCGGGCCGTGCTGCGCACATACAGCCAGTTGACCGGCACCGGGCCGCTGCCGCCGGTATGGGCGCTGGGATACCACCAGAGTCGTTACAGCTATTACCCGGAATCGCAGGTGCGCGAAATTGCCCGGCAGTTTCGCAGTCATAAACTGCCGGCGGATGTAATCCAGTTCGATATCGACTACATGGACGGTTATCGGATTTTTACCTGGGATAAAAAGGGATTTCCCGATCCCGGCGCCCTGATTGATGATCTGAAAACCGAAGGTTTCAAGGTGGTTACCATTGTTGATCCGGGTATAAAGGTAGATCCCGATTATTCGGTGTACACAGAGGGAGTGGACAACGACTACTTCTGTAAAATGCCGGATGGTACGGTATATACAGGCGCGGTCTGGCCCGGTAAAGCAGTGTATCCCGATTTTTCCCGCAGTAGTGTACGCAGCTGGTGGGGAGATCTGCATCGCGAGCTCTTCAAATACGGGGTGGCCGGTATCTGGAATGATATGAACGAGCCGGCTGACTTTACCGGAGATTCTGAGTACCGTCCCGCCTACACGGTGCCGAACGAGCTGCAGGCGGCCACCGATACCGGTACTCCCGTTAGCTTTTCCAGGTTCCATAACCTTTACGCCAACGGGATGAACCGTGCGACCCGGGAGGCCTTTCAGCA
>CAZAMY010000003.1:0-20696 GCA_964485995.1 uncultured Sediminispirochaeta sp. | reverse complement strand
CAGTTAAAGGGGGAGATTGTGGAAGAAAAAATTACGAAAACTGATATTGGGTTACAGGTTCCTGAACACCCTGTAATTCCCTATATAGAGGGAGATGGAATTGGAGTCGACATTTGGCCGGCTTCGCAAAAAGTCTTCGATGCTGCCGTTGAAAAGGCCTACGGCGGAAAACGGGCGGTGCAGTGGAAAGAGGTTTACGCCGGTGAAAAAGGATACAATAAATCCGGAGAGTGGCTGCCGCAAGAAACCCTGGCTACAATCCGCGAGTACCTGGTGGCGATCAAAGGTCCGCTTACTACTCCGGTTGGCGGCGGATTTCGCAGCCTGAATGTAGCCCTGCGGCAGAAGCTTGATCTGTATGTCTGTCTGCGGCCGGTGAAACACTATCCCGGAATCCCCTCCCCGGTGAAGGCTCCTGAAAAGGTGGATATGGTAGTTTTTCGGGAAAATACTGAGGATGTGTATGCCGGTATGGAACTGCGCTCCGGTGAAGATAAGACTAAGCTGCTGATTGATTTTCTAAAGAAAGAGTACGGCTGGGATATTCGCCCTGATTCTGGAATCGGTATCAAGCCGATTAGCGTAACTGGAACCGAACGCTTGGTCCGAGCAGCTGTGAATTATGCAATCGAACAGGGGCGTAAAAGTGTAACCCTGGTTCACAAGGGCAACATCATGAAATACACCGAAGGTGCTTTTCGTGAGTGGGGATATGAACTGACGAAACGTGAGTTCGAAGACAAAGTGGTCATCTGGGAAGAGTGCGGGGGCGATGTTCCCGAAGGCAAGATTTTGATCAAGGATGCCATTGCCGATGCATTCCTGCAGCAGATATTGACCCGGGCTGATGAGTTCGATGTAATTGCTACTATGAACTTGAACGGCGACTATATGTCGGATGCACTGGCTGCCCAGGTTGGCGGAATCGGTATTGCGCCCGGGGCAAATATCAACTTTGAATCCGGCCATGCGATTTTCGAGGCTACCCACGGTACGGCGCCTAAATATGCCGGTCAGAACAAGGTGAATCCGAGTTCGCTGATTCTCTCCGGAAGCCTTATGTTCGAATATATGGGCTGGAAAGAGGCTTCAGATTTAATTGAAAAGGGAATTACCGGGGCGATCAAGGACAAACAGGTCACCTACGACTTCGCTCGAATGATGGATGGTGCTACCAAGGTTTCGAGCAGTGAGTTCGCCGACGCACTCATAGCTCATATGGATTAAGCAGAACACGAGGATGATGCGAGCCGGGTTCCGCAAAAAAGCTGGAATAGTATGGGTGTGTGCAGTGTACCTGCTGATAATAACCGGCTGTGCCGGGGATGATACGCCGCAGGAGGTTGATACTTCCCTGCAGCGGGATATTCAGCAAAGGGCCTCTGCACTGGAGCGTGTGCGCTCCAACATCACTTTCGGAACCCCGCGCTCCCTCGATATCGCCTTGAACATACTGTATTCCGACAATCTGTATACAACCGAAGTAGGAGCGGAGCTTGCCTTCGTGGCAAACCGCATCTACCACATCGTCTATCCCTATTTGGAATACAGCACTATGCAAGTTCAGCCTCCGGCCGGGAGTCTCTATCCGCAGCTCTTCGAAAGTGTGTCGGCCGGACAGGTTCCCACTATCTCTCAGCAGCAGACCACTTTTCTCTCTTCTCTGGCCTCTGCACTGGCAGTACTGACCAGCAGTTCGCAAGCTGAGCGCGAGCAGGCCGGGGAGGTAACCTCATATGTGGTTCAGATAAATCCGGACTCAATGCTTGCCCGGTTTCTGGATGGATACTACCGCGAGCAGGGAGAACAGTACTCCGAAGCACAGGAGCTGTATCGGTCCGTTCTCCAACAGGACGATTCCTGTTATCCGGCCCGACTCGGACTGGTACGAATATTCTATGCACTGGGAAATCCCGAAGCGGCCTTCAGCCATGTAGAGCAGTTGCTGTTGGAGTTTCCAAGCAAGCAGTATGTACTGCAATGGGCAATAAACATCTATCTGCAGGCCGGTCAGCTCGATAAAGTCGACAGTCTGCTCTCAACGGCAATTATTCAGTTTCCGGATGCAACCATTTTTCTGCGAAAGCGGGCTGAACTGCTCGAACTGCAGGGCAAGTACGAGCAGGCTGCCCGTATTGCTGCGGTAGTTGAACGGGAAACCGGTGAGACCCCCGAGACCCTGCTGATCAAGGTGCAATCACTTATACGCCAGGGGCGCCGTGAAGAGGCACTGGCCCTGGCAGAAGCCGGGCTGGAAAAATATCCCTCTTTTCAGCGCTTTTCGGTGCTGTACGGTGAACTGTTGATACAAATCGGAAGGCGGGAAGAAGCCTACGACTTCTTTCGCCAAAGACTTGAAGAAGACCCGGAAAATTTGTCTGTAACTGCTTCACTGCTCGATACCGCGATAGAACTCGAGCGCTGGGCTGATGCTGTTGATTATTTGGAAAAACTGCTTGAAGCGCGTCAGACAATCTCTCTGCTGATGAAAGCCGTGACTGTGTACCGGGCTGTCGGCGAGATGGGAACAGCCCTCGAATATGCCCGCTCCCTGGCCGAAGAGTATCCCCAAGATTCCACTGCAGTGAAGACATATTTGAATGTGTTGCTGGAACTCGGCCGCAGCACAGCGGCGGCCGAATATATAAACCGGCGGGTGGATGAAAACTCCAACTCGGATGTACGCAGCCTGTTGCTCTATTTTCGAGCCCGGCTGGCAGAGAATCAGCAGAGCAAGCTGCAGTTTCTGCAGTCAGCCCTGCTGGAGAATATGCAAAATGTAAATGCGCTGATCGAGATTGCAGACCTGTATGAATCCATGGGCGAGTACAGCAAAGCGATCCGCTATCTGCGACAGGCGATCGCTTTGAGTCCGGACAATCAATCCCTGCAGAGGAAAATGCGTGAGTTGCAGAACAGAACCGAATAGGGGGCATTATGCTGCGCTGTCTTACTCTTACCGCTGAAAAAGATGCAAAAAAAATTGAAGACATTTACACCTACCGGAAGTGGATAGACGCGGTCGAGATACGGCTCGATCTCTGCGAACAGGCGAATGCGCAGTTTATCGGAGAGGTTCTAAAGGCTGCCGGCCGGGATGCTGCCGGAGATATACCCTCGGGGCAGTCTGTGTCCGGCGCGCTGCAGGTTATTCTGACCTATCGCCGCAAGGAGGATGGCGGGCCCCGGGTGCTCGATGAATCGCAGCGGCTGCCGACACTATCCCTGCTTCTGCGTCCCGGTGTGACCTTCGTTGATATTGAACATGGAGTGAAGGCGGAGCAGGTGCAGCGCAGAGCGGCTGCGGCGGGGGCAAAAGTGATTCGTTCGCTGCACGATTTTGATGGAGTGCCCTCCGACATGCGGGGGGTGATTGAAAGCATTTCGGCCGCCGGGGAAATACCGAAAATCGCCTGTTTCCCGAAGAGTTCGGCGGATGTGCGCAAGCTGATGAGCGCCTGTGCAGCGACTGCCTCTATCCGCGAAAAGATAATAATCGGGATGGGAGGGTTCGGATTCTTTACACGGGCAGCACCGCAACTCTGTGGGTCGATGCTGACCTTTTGTTCATCAGGAAGCCGAAAGGGTGCCCCCGGTCAAATCGGTCCGGCAGAGCTGGACCAGGTATACCGGGTATCTATCCAAAGCGATGATACAGTCTATTACGGGATTATCGGCAATCCGGTGCTCCACAGCCAAAGCCCCCGTATTCATAATAAGTGGTTCGCCGATGCGGGGATGAATGCAGTCTATCTGCCGTTTCAGGTTGATGAGCTCGGTTTGTTCATGGAGCTCGCCGACCGTTTGGGAGTCCGGGGGTTTTCGGTAACCGTGCCGCATAAGCAGAACATTATCGAGTTTCTTGATGAGACTGACGACGCGGTGGATGTGATCGGTTCGTGTAATACTGTGGTAAAAAGCCGCAGGGGGTGGCGGGGCAGCAATACCGATTATGAAGGCTTTCTGGAGCCTTTGAAGAAGCGGAAATTTTTGAATCCCGGAGACCGGGCCCTGGTAGTCGGGGCCGGAGGAGTAGCCCGTACCGTGGTATATGCCCTTCAGAAGGCCCGGATTGAAGTTACTGTAGTCAACCGCACCGCGGCGCGGGCCTCTGCTCTGGCAGCTGAATTCGGCGTGCACTGGCTGCCTGTAGAAAGTAACTGGAATGAGGCCGGGAGTTATCAGCTGGTAGTTCAGACGAGTAGCGCCGGTATGGAGCCGGACACTGATGTAGACCCCCTGCCAGCTTACCGCTTTACCGGTTCTGAGATTGTCTATGAGCTTATTTACACCCCTGAGGAAACCCGGTTTCTACAGAGAGCCTCAGAGGCCGGCTGCCTGACCTTAGGGGGCAGTGAGATGCTGCAGGCTCAGGCGGTCCTGCAGTTTGAACAATTCAGTAAAGCGTTTCACTCTAAAGGCGAGTAATCCTGGGGCTGAACGAACAGAGAGCTCTTCCATTTTTTTATATATCCTATCTTCTGCACCCAGACCTGCAGTTCCGAGTTATCGGGGAGTTTTTCGCCTATCAGCAACAATTCGTTTCCCGATTTCTGTAGTTCCTTAGGGCGAATCAAGTGGCGCAGCGGTTTTCCGGAGGAGGTTCGCTCAACCAGCTCCAATAGATCCCACTTCGATTGCAGTGATTGTTGAATTATACGCACCTTGCCGCTGTAGTTCATTCCACGGGCCTCATTTACCGTCGGATTGATCTGGCTGTTGTGCAGTTGAGAGGGAAAGAGAAACAGTTTTTTCTCTATCTGTGCTTCGAGTTCTTTTCTATCCTTGGCTTTATTCGGCGGCAGGCGGTCGAGTTCGCGGCGCAGCTCATTCATAACCTGCTCATCGGCGGTTTTAATCCCCGATCGGGGGGCAGACGAGGTAAAACGTTCAACAGCTTCGTCCGGGTTCGGTATCTGTTCCGGCAGAGCGGGAAATGCTATTTCACTTGCTGTGCTCGACACAGAGGAAGACCGCTCGCGTCCCTCGACCGCCGGAAGGGGAGTAATTCCGATCTCCTCCAGCAGGTTCTGCCATTTACGGCGATGGGCGGCATCCATCACATAGATACCGTTCCCGAAGTCCTTCAGAATATATGTAAAAAAGTCGGGATGACTGCGCACCATCTGATCCCAATGGCCTGCTAAGGAGAGGGTGATTCCCTCTATCATCACAACAGAAGCGTAATGACTCTCCCAGGATTCGAGGGAGAAGCGGATATTCTGGGGCAGAGTGGTGGCTGACATTTCTGTTACCCGTTCACGAATAGTCTCAAAAGCGAACCGGCGGCGACCGTGCAGATATGATGCACGACTCAGTTCAAATTGGGGATAGGCGGCAAAGGCTTTCAGCTCTAACACTTCAGAGATAAACAGTCCGGTTTCGAATGGCAGGGGCGGCTTTACTGTAATCGTGAAATCCGGATGCAGCAGCAAGGGCTGAGTTTCTTCTTGATCGTGAAACAGATCCGCTGCTGAGGGATTGCGGTGCAGCATTTTGGAGTTGCCTCCCAGTACTCCGATTCTGGATAAAGTGAGTATAATCCGCTGAGGGTCAATTGGATCAACCGCAGTTTTGTCGCTGAGCGGCGGTTCGGCGGCTACCAGCATGCGCATCAAGCTGGACTGATCGAAGGAGTATCCGGAGGGAAGCATGGAGTAGAAGCGGCTGATGCTTCCGGCAATATGCGCAAGCTGCTGAAGTGCAAGACTCGAAAGCGAAAAATCCTCGACCGCCTCATCCGAACTCGTGCAGGCAGCGGCCCATAAAAAGAAGAGCCGGTCGCTCCTGGAATTCTGTCCAAACGCCGCCCCTCGCTGATAGTCAAGCGCGAAACCAGCTCTGTGCCTCTGCAGTATGCCCAGCTTCAGTAAAGCGTTGATGAGTAGATAATAAATGCTTAGGTCGTTGTTTTCACTGAGAGAGGTAAAAATAGACTGCAGCCCTTCGGAAATTCGTTTTTTAAGAGTTCCGTCTGCCTTGAGCGGATCGTTATAACTGTGCAGTGCTGCGATGAAAGACCAGCAGATCTCCTCAGTGACACTAATTGCCGGGCTGGTCTTTAGTTTGACCGGGGTTGCGGGAGGAAAGAGTGCCGCAGGAGAGAGTACTGTCGCACGTATCGGCTGGTAAAGAAACGGGTTTATGCGCAGAACCGGAGAGTCGGAACAGGTATAAATCAGCAATCGTTCCTGCAGATTCATCAGATGGTTGTGAAAACTGAAATAGTCGTAACTGTCATGCAGCAGCCGCAGCAGCTGCTGAGGAGTCGGTCTGTCGAGTAGCTCAATAGCTGTGAGTATCAAAGCGTCGTGTTCATCAATCAGAGCGATAGCCCGCTGTATCGTTTCCTCTTTCGAAAAGAGATGGACGATTCGGTCTGCCAGCCGGGGTTTATGAAACGGGGTCTTCAGCTCTCCTAAATAGGTTCGCATGATAGAAAAAAACAGCTCATCCGGCAGATCTAACAGGCAGCGCTTCCATTGCTCAATATGTTCCCGTGCGGGTGCTTCGGCCATCAATCACTCCAAAAATCTATGTGATACTTATATCCCTGTTCTGTCAGAAACTTTTGCCGGTTCATGGCAAACTGCTCTTCAACAGTGTGTTGGGTCACAATAGTGTAAAAGTACGAGTTTGTTTCCTTGGGGCGCAGAATACGTCCAAGCCGCTGGGCCTCTTCCTGCCGGCTTCCGAAGGTTCCAGAAATCTGGATAGCAACTGAGGCATCCGGCAGATCGATCGCGAAGTTGGCTACCTTTGATACAACGATAACCCGCTCTTCTCCGCGTCTGAAGGCATCATAGATCTCCTCCCGCTTTTTATTGGGGGTTTTACCTGTAATAAGCGGAGCTTCCAGCGCTTCGGCCACCTTGGTGAGCTGTTTGATGTACTGCCCAATTACCAGGATGTGGTCCTCGTGATGATTCTGCACCAGCTGCAGGGTAATTTCATCCTTAACCGGATTCTCAGCGGCAATACGGTACTTGCCGCGCTTGTCGGCAGTTGCGTACGGTACCGCACTCTTCTGCGGCAGAGCAACCCGGATTTCATGACAGATCGCCTCCGCGATCCATCCCTTGGATTCGAGCTCCTTCCAGGGAACATCGTACTTCTTGGGGCCGACCAGAGAAAACACCTCGTCCTCCCGGCCGTCTTCCCTTACCAACGTGGCAGTCAGTCCCAGCCGGCGTATAGCCTGTATCTCTGCGGTTACTCGAAAAACAGGTGCCGGCAGAAGGTGGACTTCGTCGTACACAATCAGTCCCCAGGGGTGGTTGCGAAAAATGTTGAAGTGCGGAAACTCTCCCTCTTTATCCGGGCGCCATGTAAGAATTTGATATGTGCCGACCGTAACCGGCCGGATCTCTTTTTTATCGCCGGTGTACTCCCCAATCTGATCGCGGGATAAATCGGTCTTATCGATTATTTCGTCAATCCACTGATGCACCGCGGCGGTGTTGGGGGCTAGGATAAGGGTGTAAGTGGCGGCCAGAGCCATTGCTTTTAGACCTACAATGGTTTTTCCCGAGCCGCAGGGCAGTACTATGGTGCCGAATCCGCTGCCGGGCTGCCCGTTGCCGTAGAAAGCCCTGGCGGCCTCGTCCTGATAGCCCCGGACGGTAAAATCATAGCCGTCACGGGTGCGGGCACACAGGTTGATCTGGAGGGGGGCACCATCCTTGAGCGGAGCCTCGTCCTTCACCGGGTAGGAGAGTTTAATGAGCTCGCTCTTAATAGTACCGCGGTTGACCAGATCTATCAAAAATCCGTGTTCACTGGGGGTGAGGTATTTCTTGAGGCGGCTGTACTCCTGTAGTTCGGCCAGGATAAGCGGATCGGTAATATGCAGCTCGAGGGTGTTTGAATCCTCACTTTGTTTCAATACCAGCTTGCCGAAACGGCTGATGGTATCACCGACAAAATAGTCTACGTTGTCAGGCACACTGAAGCGAGACCACCAGCGGATTCGATCGGTAATGTCCTTAGCGGTGTAGCCGGCCGAAGCGGCATTCCACAGGGACAGCGGAGTAATGCGATAGGTGTGCATGTGTTCGGGAGATTTCTCGAGCTCTGCGAATAGACCGAGATCAGCCCGGGCCTCCTCGGCATTCGGGTTATGCACGTCCAGCAGAATAGAGTTGTCTCCCTGAACAATCAGGGGGCCGATTTCAGAGTGCGGGTTTACCATAGCGTTCTAGGATACGTGAAAGCAATAAAATCTTCAAGGTATAGAAAAACATGCGAAGATTCTTCTCAATATCGAATAAACAATATAGAATGGATATGAAAGGTAACGACAGTTGGGAGATGTACTGATGGATAACGTTCTAATAGTGGGCTCAGTGGCCGATAACCCTGTGGTTGAAGATGTAGCGCATCACCTGCGGCAGCATGAAGATTATTCCGACTTGATCTCTTTGAAGAGTTTTCTCAATACCGAGTTCTGTCCCCGCTTTATTATCGATGAAGAGAACTGGGACAATATAGGCTATAAACTAAAAGGCAAAACCGTACTTTTAGTAAGCACTAATCAGGGGTGGAACAGCCGAGATGAGCTGGCGATGCGGAATTTTCTCATTGCCCGGGCGGCCAAGGACAACGGCGCTGATAGAGTTCTGCTGTTCGAGCCGAATCTATTTTACAGTGCTCAGGACCGCGGTCCGCGGCTGGAGCAGGGCGACATGACCCGTAATCGGACCATCGAGGACCAGAAGAAGTTTGACGGCCAGCCATTTTCGGCCCGGCTTTACGCTGATCTTCTGTTGGAGGCGGGGGTCGATGAGGTAATTACCGTACACAACCATTCACAATCTGTAGCTGATATTTTTCTCGACCGTTTTTCCGGCTGTTTTCACGATCTACAGCCGGCCGATCTGTTTGCCAGTTATATGCAGGACTCGGATGTGGTTAGTGAGGATTCGCTTGTCTTATGTGCTCCGGACAAGGGTGCGCTCAGTTTTGTACGCAAGGTGCGGGAGGAGCTGAAGACAGATTCAATACCATTGGTGTATATGAACAAGGTTCGATCCGATGAACGCAAAGTCTCCATCCAGATATCCCCCGAATCGGAAATTTCTGCAGAAGAGATCAAGGGCAAGGATATTGCGGTTATCGATGATATGGTTCGTACCGGCAATACTATTATGGAGACCTGCAACCTGCTGAAAGAGGCCGGGGCACACCGGGTAGTATTTTTCGTAACCCACTTTTATTCCAGTCGTGAGTGCCGGGTGAACCTCAACGCCCACACCCTCGATGAAATTGTTACCACCAGTACAATTCCCGATATTCTCAACCGTGATGTGCAGGGGCGTCTGCGGCACAAGATGGTAGTACTGCAGTTGTCGCGCTGGGTGTGCAACTACATCCTCAAGTTAATGGGGCAGGAGGACGAGCAGTTGAGTCCGCCGCTGTACACCGAGGATATGTCCTCTAAGAATCCGCGCTGGCGCGGACGGATGGGCCCCCTCTATTCATCAGTCCATTTTTAGAACTTTAGAACAAGGAGTACTGCATGTCCAAACAGGTGCCGGACACCTTTCGGGTAGGTATTGTGTGCGGAAAACTGGGCGATGTTGACGGGGTTTCGCTGGAAGTAGAAAAGTGGATCAAGACACTGACCGAACTCGGCCACGAGGTCATCACCTTTGCTGGGCGTTATGCGGCTGAACTGCCGCTGGTTCCGGCTGAAAAGCAAATCCTCATTTCCGAGATTCGCTTTGGCAGTCCCGAACAGCAGGAGTATGAGCACCAGGTATTTCCCTATCTGCAGGATAACCCCCCGCATCTGAGCGATGAAAAGCGGGAGCAGATCATCGACCAGTTGGAACAGCAGGGTACCATCGTAGCCAATATGCTCTTCGACTACATTAAACGCTTCTCAATCGATGTAATAGTTGCCGAAAACACCAATGCCATGCCGATGACACTTATCGGCGGTATGGCAATATATAAACTGGCCACCTGGCGAAGGGTAGCCACTATTTTTCACCACCACGACTTCTGGTGGGAACGCAGCCGCTTCAGTCACAATTATATAGAGCAGTTACTGGGAAAGATAATGCCGCCGGTTGATCCGGGGCTCGAGCATGTCGTGATCTCTTCGTATGCCGAACATATTTTACGATCCATCAAACGGGTACATCCCAAGGTCGTGCCCAACTGTGAGGACTTCGAGCACGCCGTAGAGCTGGATGATTACAACTCCAGGTTCCGTCAGGAGCTGGGGTTTTCCGAGGAGGATGTGCTGATAATCCAGCCGACCCGCATAGTCCGGCGCAAACGTATTGAAGATTCGCTGGCCCTGGTAGGGAAATTTCTCGAAAAATATCCCGGGTTCAGGGAGCGGCTGCAGTTCGTGATTTCCCTGTATCAGGGCGATGAGCCGGATGTGCATTACATCGACGAAATCCGCAGCCAGGCTGAGCAGCACGGCATCCGTCTCCATCTGATTTCGGATCGGGTAGCTGCGGAGCGCGGAAAAACCGCGGACGGGCAGATCGTTTTCACGAATCGCGATGTATTGGCCAATGCAGACCTGGTAACCTATCTTCCCATCTGGGAGGGCTTTGGAAATGCGCTGCTGGAGTCGGTGGCCGCGAAAGTACCGGTGGTAACCACCGCCTATCTGGTATATAAAACCGATATTAAGGTAATCGGCTTCGACAATATCGAGGTGCGGGACATATACGACAAGTACGGCCGGTTGGTAATAGACGAGTCGGTTCTGAAAAAGATGCATCAGGTGTTGAGCGACCGGGAATACCGCAACAAGATGGTAGAGCGTAATTTCAAGCTGGGACAGCGGGAGTTCGGCATGAAGCGGCTCAAGCAGCTGCTTTCGGATGTGTTCGACGATTACGGGGATGAGATCCGGGCCTGTCGTAAGCGCATTGAGAAGAGCAAGCGCCGTTATCCCGTGTAGCCTCTACCCTGTAAAATAGAACTCGGGCTGCCGGTCCTCGAGCAGATGGTTGTATTCAGTCACATGCTTGTTCAGAGACTCTTTAGGATCTATCTCAACTGCGGAGATATCATCTGCGGCCGCATCGGCCCGGATGAGAATGCGTCCGCGGGGGCTTACCACCTGGCTCGACCCGGTGAAGGTGAGGGCTTTCTCGCCAACCTCTTCGTTGCCCCAGCGATTTGCCAGGACCCAGAACATGCGGTTTTCCAGAGCCCGTACCCGACTGGTGAGCTGGCCATATTCCGGCAGAACCAGGTTGGATGGGTGACAGATGATTTGGACACCTTGAAGCGCAAGGGTTCGAGCTGCTTCGGGAAACATGTGATCAAAACAGACCAGGACCCCCACCTTTATCCCTTTCAGATCAAAGCTGAAAAAGCCTTCTTTTCCGGGGGTAAAATGTAGTGTCTCTTCATTGAAAAGATGTATCTTGCGGTAAGACCCAATAATGCCCTCAGGCCCCACGACAACTGCGGTGTTGTAGAGGGTATCTCCGGCGAGTTCGGGCAGACCGGTTACAACTGTGCAGCCGGTTTTTGCGCACACTTCACAGAGCGCATCGGTAGTGGGGCCGGGAACAGGTTCGGAGAGTGCCCGGGCCTGTTCCGTTGAGGCGAAGAAATAGCCGCTGGTGGCCAGTTCGGGTGCAACCAGCAGATCTGCATCGGATTGCAGCACTGCTTCAATGAGACGTGTACGGTTTTGGGCGGTCTCACCTATAGTCGGTGAAAATTGAAAATAGCCGATTTTCACAGGCACCTCCTACCTTGCCAATACTTCCTTTACAAAGAATATAGCATATAGCGCAGCAGGTCAAACAGCCACAGATTACGCCAGCAGGGCCGCCTGCCGCTTCAACATATCGACGACTACTATGGCGCTCATAGCCTCGATTACCGGTACAATCCGCGGACAGATACAGGGATCGTGGCGTCCTTCGGTTTTTATGCGGATGGACTCCCCGCTGTCGGAGACGGATTCCTGCTCGCTGCTGATAGAGGCGGTCGGTTTGACGGCCGCGCGGAAGAGAAAGGGTTCGCCGGTGGTAATTCCGCCGAGGGTCCCTCCGGAGTGATTGCTGGCAAATCCGTTCGGAGTGATCGGGTCGTTGTGCATGCTGCCGTACATGTCTGCGGCGGCGAACCCGCTGCCGAACTCGATTCCCCGCACGGCACCTATCGAGAGAATTCCCTTGCCGATTTCTGCTTCGAACTTGTCGAATACCGGCTCCCCTATGCCTGGCGGCAATCCCTCGACCAGACACTCGACTACGCCTCCGGCGCTGTCGCCGGCTTCCTTGAGCTCTTCGATGCGTTTTACCATCTCTTCGGCGGCCTGCGGATCGCAGGCCCGCATGGGATTGTCCTCGATATGCTCCAGGTCTCTGAGACGACACTCCACTCCGGAGGCTTTAACTGTATAAGCAGTAATCTGTATACCTTTGGCTGCGAGTATTTTTTTTGCAACTGCACCGGCGGCTACCCGGCCGGCGGTTTCGCGTCCAGAGGCACGGCCGCTGCCGCGATAGTCGCGAATTCCGTATTTAGCCTGGTAAGTGAAGTCGGCATGACCCGGTCGAAATGCGTGCCGGATATGGTCGTAGGCACTGCTGTCGTGGTCCTGATTGTAGAGAACCATTGCCAGCGGAGTACCGGTGGTCTTGCCTTCGAACACCCCGGAGAGAATATGTACGGTGTCGCTCTCTTTGCGTGCGGTCGTGATGTGCGACTGGCCCGGTTTGCGGCGGTCGAGCTCTTTCTGGATATCTTGCTCGCTGAGTTCGATGTGCGGAGTTGCACCGTCTACCACTACACCGACTCCCGGTCCGTGTGATTCGCCGAAGGTGGTTATCCTGAAATGTGTTCCGAAAGAGCTACCTGACATAATTCAATTCCTTTAATCGAGAGTAGAGGAGTTCGAAGTTTTTCTCAACTGCCTGATCGGGCAGTTCGATGCCCGCATCGCAGTGCTGCATGTACAGATTATGGCGCCGAATGTAGAGTTCATGAAAGAGTTCGGCCGCCGGCCGGTCACCGATCAAGAAGGGCGGCAAACCGCCCCGTTCGATCCGCTTGAACAGAACCGCTTCTTCGACCTGCAGATAGATTAAGCTGCCCCCTAATTTCAAGGCCTCATAGGCGGAGGGGTTCTCGATAGTGCCGCCGCCGAGCGAGAGGATTGCCGCTGAAAGGGGGGCTTTTCGGGCTGCCGCCGCTTCGTACTCTTGGAACTTTTCACGCCCCGCGGTACGATATATCTCACGGACCGAGGAGTAGCCCTGACCGGCGGCTACTTCGAGCAGCAGTTCATCGAGGTCATAAAACTCCCGGTCGGTGCGTGCGGCTATCAGTTTGCCGAGAGTGGTCTTGCCGCAATGCTTGAGGCCGGCGAGATAGAGGTTCTGTCGGGCAGGGATTGTAGTTGCCATACTTGTGTAGTGACAGTAGTGAGAAGCGGCTGTTCTGTCAAGCAAGCAGCGGTTTTCGGTTTCGGTTATGAAATGAAATGGAGGAGATAGTGAAGGAGAGTTCATATCGGCTTGAAAAAGATTCTATGGGAACGGTTCAAGTGCCCGAATGGGCTAACTGGGGAGCACACACACAGCGGGCGTTGGAAAATTTCAGTGTTTCGCCTTACAGGATACACTTCCGGCTCAGAGATGCCCTTGCGCTTATAAAGTCTGCCGGCGCAGAAGCTCATCGCAGTGAAGGAAATTTCAGCGATGAGATTGCAGATGCCATCCAGAGGGCAGCGGAGGAGGTATTCGCCGGGATGCTGGATGCGCACTTTCCCCTGGATGTGTTTCAGACCGGTTCAGGGACCTCCTGGAACATGAATATGAACGAGGTGTTGGCCCACAGAGCCAACGAGTTCCTGCGCAGCGGTGAAACCATTCACCCCAATGATCATGTCAATCGCGGTCAATCCTCTAACGATGTTATTCCCGCGGCAAGCAATATCGCCGCCAGACAGATGGCCGGCGAGCTGCACGGCACACTGCTCGCCTTAGCACAGGCCTTTGATGAAAAATCGCAGATCTGCGCCGAAGACCTGAAACTGGGGAGAACCCATCTGCAGGATGCGGTTCCGATGAAAGTTGGCCAGGAGTTTGCGGCCTGGGCGGAGCAGATAAAGCGCAGCGCCGGTCGGATCGAGCAGCAGCTATCGAGTCTGGAAGAGTTGCCGCTGGGCGGCACGGCCATCGGAACCGGTTTGAACAGCAGTCGCAGCTGGGCGGAATATACTGTACAGCGGATACGCGAAAGAACATCGATACCCTTCAGGCCGTCAGGCAACCCCTTTGTGCAGATTTCAGCCCGCGATGAGCTGCTGGCTTTGATGTCCGCTCTGAATGGTACGGCGGTTGTTTTGATGAAAATCGCCCAGGACATACGCCTGCTCTCCAGCGGCCCGCGGGCGGGCTTGGCTGAACTACAGCTTCCGGAACTGCAGCCGGGCAGCTCGATTATGCCGGGGAAGGTAAATCCGGTCATTCCTGAGATGGTTATTCAGGCCGCCGCATTTGTCATGGGCAAGCAGACCTCGGTCAGCATCGCCGCCCACAACGGCCCGCTGCAGCTCAATATTATGCAGCCTCTGATTGCACATGAGGTGCTGAGCAGTCTCGACCTGCTTACCAGAGTTGCAGAAAGATTCGAAACGAGCTGTGTGCAGGGATTGACCGTGCCGGCTGCACATACTGCCGAGGCAATCGAAAAGAGTCTGGCCATGGTAACCCCCCTGGCGGTGCGCATCGGATACGACGCTGCTGCCGAACTGGCCCGCAAAGCCTACGAACAGGGCAAAACAATCCGCACAGTTGTTCTTGAAGCCGGGGTGCTAAGTGCTGCTGAGGCGGATGAAGTGCTGGATCCGAGGAAACTTACAGGAGCTCTTCGAGAGGGGCCGGGCGGCCGAGTTCGTAGCCCTGGCCAAAATCGACACCGATCTGTTTGAGCTGTTCGATTATTTTGTCGTTGGCCACGAATTCGGCAATAGTTTTGATGCCGATGAAGTGGCCAAGGCTGTTGATTGCTTCGACCATTGCGTGACTAATACTATCTTCATGCATATTTTTGACAAAAATGCCGTCAATCTTCAGGTAATCTACCGGCAGCTGACGCAGATAGTTGAAGGAAGAAAATCCACTGCCGAAATCATCCAAAGCGAAAGTGCAGCCGGTTTCCTTCATCTCACGAATAAAATGAGTGGCCGTATCCATGTTGGTTATAGCGGCGGTCTCGGTAATTTCGAAACAGAAGGCCTGCGGCGGAACTGCATACTCCTGAAACTCATATCGCAGAAAATCTAGTGAGGTTTCGTCGGCTAAAAAGGCTGCCGAGAGGTTAATGGTAAAGGTGTGGGGGTTCTTATCCACACCGTGCTTGTCCGATAAAAGCTTAAAGGTACGAAAGGCAGACTGGATAACCCAGCGATCGATGGCCGGCATCAGATTGTAGCGCTCAGCCGACGGGATGAAGTAGGCCGGGGTAATAATATTGTTCTCGGTATCTACCATTCTGATTAAGATCTCACTCTTCTGTGCAGCCTCGCTGCTGCCGTTCAAAGAGATGATAGGCTGGTGATACAGTACGAAGCGGTCCTCTTCCAGGGCTTTTGTCAGGCGGGAGATCCATTGCATTTCACCGCGCCGCTGCACGAAGCGGTTTTCCTCATTGCTGTAGACCTTGATTTTGTTGCCGCCTTCGTCTTTTGCCACGTAACAGGCATCGTCCGCTGCTGCGAAAACTGTGTGAATCGAATCGCTGGTCTTATCGATCGGAACGATACCGATGCTGGTGTTAATGTTGAATACGTGTTTGTCCCAGATAAGCCGGTCTTCCATCAGCCGTGACTGCAGCCGTTTGGCAATTTCCATAGCTTGATCGGTATTGGCGTGTTCAAGCAGAATCCCGAATTCGTCGGCGCCCAATCTGGCTGAAAAATCGCTGCTGCGGACCACTGACCGAATTATGCGGGTGGTTTTCAGCAGTAACTCATCGCCGGCAGTGTGGCCGCAGATGTCGTTGACCACTCGGAACTGATCTATGTCGAGGTAGATCAAGGCGTGTTCTGTATCTACCTGCTTTGCAGATTCTAAGATGAGCTCTAGCCGGGAGGAAAACTCGTCGCGGTTGGCCAAGCCGGTAAGGGTGTCGTGGCTTGCCTGGTATGAGATGGTATCGCTGAGGAGCTGCATCTCGGTTGTATCGCGAAATGCCAGTACCTGCCCGTCGGTTTTTGCATTGCGATCCTTGATAACCGCTAGGGATCCCTCGACATTGATCTCAGCACTCTGCTTGTTGTTAAGAATACAATCCTTGAAAATAAAGGGGAAATTGTCATCGTTGGCTGAACTAATTTCAGGAAAATTCACTTGACGCTTATCGTGCCCGTAGGTGAGTGAAAACACCTCTTCCAGTCGATGATCCCGGGCTTCGCTTTCGTTCCATCCGGTAATCGTTTCGGCTACATTGTTCATGAACTGAATGCGGCCGTCGTGACCGGTAGCGATTATGCCGTCTTCGATACTGTGGAGGACCGCAGAAAGCCAGCGCTCCTGCTGTTTTAGCTGCCGGTTTACCTGGAATTTGTACAGGGCGATGTCAATGGTAGTGTAGAGCTCGCGTTCCTTAAACGGCTTGAGTATGTAGCCGTATGGCTCCGCCTCTTTGGCCCGGTCGAGGGTGTTTTCATTGGAGTAAGCCGTTAAAAAAATAACGGGGATGTTGAGTTTCTCTTTGACCGTCTTAGCCGCATCGATACCGTCGATCGGACCGCCCAGCATAATATCCATCAGGATAATATCGGGTTGCATAGACTCGGCTGCCGACAGAGCTTCCTCGCCGTTTGAGACAATTTCCGGCGAGGGAAACCCGAAGCGTTCAAGCCGCTTTTTTAGATCTAAAGCAATAATGCGTTCATCTTCGACGATCAGAACTTTTTCACTGCGCATACTACTCGTGCTCACCTTAAGAATATATCACGTAGTCTGAACTATAGTGAGTTTAAAGGGAAAATTCAAATAAGATCAACCTCAAAAATCTGTAATATTGTAATACTTACAAATTATGGCCTATGATATATGATGGAAGACAGGAGGCGTACATGAAAAAGTTTGAGAATCAGTTGAGCCGTGAAGTCCTGCGAAAGAGAGAGTATCCCCGCCAGGAGGACGAACGGGGACACTACTTCAGGGACACAACCGCAATAATCCATTCGTATCCGTTCCGGCGGTTGAAGCACAAGACACAGGTATTCTTTTCCCCCAAAAATGATCATATCTGTACTCGTATCGAGCATGTAATGCATGTTGCCTCGGTGGCTGCGGCGATTTGTCGTGGATTAGATCTCGATCCCGATCTGGCCTGGGCAATCGGACTGGGACATGATTTGGGACACACGCCCTTCGGACATGTCGGTGAGACCGTAATGGATAATCTGAAGCAGAAAAGCGGGGGGTTTATCCACGAGCTGTATTCCCTGCGGGTGGTGGATTACCTGTCGAACTACGGAAAAGGCATGAATCTTACCTATGCAGTGCGGGATGGAATAGTAAACCACTGTGGTGAAAAATTTGAGCAGTTTATACAACCGGACTTCGAGGAGAAAAATCTGCGACAGATCGAAGCCCGTGACCGCTATCCCTCTACCTGGGAGGGAACAGTGGTCAGGATGGCCGATAAAATCGCATATCTCGGCCGCGATGTGGAAGATGCGGTGCAATTGAAGATTATAGAGAAGAAGGATATTCCCGAAGAAGTGGTAGAAGTGCTGGGTTCATCCAACAGTGAAATCATCAGCAGTCTGGTAACCGATGTAATCGAGGCGTCAAAACAGGCCGGTGCTATCGGCTTCAGTGATTCCATCTTTCATGCAATGAAGGTGCTGAAGGAGTTCAACTACCGCAGTATTTACCTGAATCCGCTGCTGTCCAACTACCATCGTTATTTCGAGCGTATCCTGCGGACTTTGTATAATTACCTTCAGGAGATTTTTGATCTGTACGGGTTTGATACCGAGAGCTATCAAAAAGAGCAAAACTTGATGGCGGTGCGGTATGCAGACTATGTCGTCAAGATGCGCAGATTCTACGAAGAGGTAGACGGCGGCTTTACCGATATGCCATTCGACTACCTGGCGGGAATGACCGATGATTACGCAATGGAGTGTGCATCGGAGATCATGATTCCGAAGAAAATGGAGCACCAGTTCGACCGGTTCTTACTGGGAAACTAGTCGTTCTCCCGGTTTTCGGCAACTGCTGCTCTCGTGTTCCATTGCGTGCTAACGGTCGACTCGTACCGGCAGCGGAAGCTCCTCTAAGACCTCAACCCCCGTCTCCCTGGCCAAACTGCGGCCTAATTCAATCGATGCTCCTACGTCTTGCGGACGGTGGGCATCGCTGTTGCAGATTGCTTTGACAGGATAAGTGGCTGCCAGTTCCCAAAACTGCGGCAGCGGGTATTTATTACGCTCGCCGCTGGAGGTGATCTTGTTGCTCTTCCGGAAACCGAATCCGTTTATTTCGAGGGGAACCTGCAGCTCCGCAGCTGCCTCCAGAATATCCCGGCTGCAGGCGCGAGTGTTCTCGTCCCAGTGTTCATAGCCCGTACCGAAGGCATCCGGATGAGCAATAAAGGCGAATACACCGCTTTCCATAGTTTGTATGAGCAGGTCGCTGTACGCCTTGAGATGCGAGGCGGTACGTATATCACTCAGCTCGTTCCATTCTCCGCGATAGGGAAACCAGTGTTCGGCGCCGATCAGGTAGTCATATCCCCGCACTCCCAGGAGTTCATCGGAAAAGAAATTGCGGTATGCGGGAGCCCATTCGCATTCGAGCCCTTTCAGTATGACCACCTCATCTATCTGCTCGCGGGCCTCCTCTATCTGTTGTTCGTACTGCTCCAGCTCTGAATACGTCATTCTCACGCCCGGCCATTTCGAATCCGGCAGGGGGGCGTGGTCTGACATTCCCAAAATATGTATCTTCTGTCGCTGAGCCTCGCGGGCGTAATCGATCACTTCGCCCTCGGCGTGATGGCACAGAGACGTGTGAGTATGGTAATTATTCATGCTGCTAAAATACTAAAAAATGGTGGTCAATACAAGCGGCGGCACTTATGTAAGGCTGGACAAAGGCTCCACAAAGAAGGCTTGACAGGGGCTGGAAAACTGCTATTATCTGCAATATGGAAAATACATTACATTGGAACGAGAACCATCCGCTTGGAGAGCTGGCTGAAGCGCTGGCTGCCTGTGATGATCCGCATATGATTGAAGACTTCTTGAGCGGCCTGTTTACTGCGGCGGAGGTTAGGGAAATGGGGAAACGCTGGGCTCTGGTACGTCTGCTCGATGACGGAATGAGTCAGCGCACTATCGCCAGTAATCTGAATTTGAGTTTGTGTAAAATTACCCGTGGCTCAAAAGAGCTCAAGAAAGAGGAATCCCCCTTTCGGAAGATGATCGAGTTGTATAAAGCCCGTGCCTGAGGCAGTAATCAGGGGTTGCCGCTAAACCAGGCCACTATTTCGTCGGCTGCGCGTTCTCTATCGGTATCATTTACAATAATGTGAGAGCTCTGTTCGAATTCGATGCGTCTGCTCGAGCGGGCTGAGCTCCGTCTTTCGATCAAATCGGCAACTTCTACCGGTACCGCATCATCACTGTGTGAGACCAGAACAAGGCTATCCGCCCTTACCCTGGACAGACGGCGCCGGGCCATCAACTGCAGGCGGAGCAATCCATAGATCTG
This sequence comes from uncultured Sediminispirochaeta sp., assembly GCA_964485995.1. Lineage (GTDB taxonomy): Bacteria > Spirochaetota > Spirochaetia > DSM-16054 > Sediminispirochaetaceae > DSBN01. Next base: position 966 of record CAZAMY010000003.1, on the reverse strand, counting down.
GTGTCCGAACCTGTAACTCCAGTATTCGTTCGAAATATGCTGTCTCTCAGGATCATCCGATTCTTCCTCATGGCCCACAAAACTGCGCCGCATAAAAAACCTGAGTATAGGCGAGAGGTAGATCATCTTATTCATATTGATAATCGCCGGGGCGGCCAGGGCAATACGCTCAACAGGAAAGTGTGAGGCCAGCAGCAGAGTCAGAATTCCGCCCATCGACAATCCGCTTACATAGACTGTTTCAAACCGGGTGTTCAGTTCGAGGTATGCGTCGATCGCACAGCGGAGCCAGTCGCGCCATCCGCTCTGCATGAAATCTTTTCCATTGGTCCCGTGTCCCGGCAGCCGCGGCACAGATACGGTAAATCCGGCCTGGTTCAGTCTTCGTGCCAGATAGTCCATTTCGTCGGCTAAGCCGGTAAATCCGTGCAGTACGAGGACCGCCTTGCCGTTCTCGCCTTGGTAATAGCGCGGCATTCCGAGTGTGGTAATCTTGGTCTCTGCGGGTATTTTTTCTAATTTCATAGCATTTTTATATCATGAAATCTACGGGATTGCAATTAATCGACGAGTGTCCTAAAGGGGGGCGGTTTATCATGCTAAATTGCCGATTTGCCGCGTGTAGTACTTGTGCCCTTTTTGATCGTGTGGAAAAATACCGGGAAGGAGGAGCGTATGCGCAGTGATGAAGTAACCAAAGGACCGAACCGTGCTCCGCACCGTTCGCTGATGTATGCAATGGGATATCTTCCCGAGGATTTACAGAAACCCCTTATTGGTATTGTAAATGCACACAACGAAATAATTCCGGGGCATTTCCACCTGAATGAAATCGTCCAGATGGTTAAGCTGGGGGTCTCAGCGGCTGGTGGAACACCGATGGAGTTTCCTTCAATCGGCATCTGCGACGGTATTGCGATGAATCATAGCGGAATGCGCTATCCGTTGGCCACCCGTGAGCTGATA
>CAZAMY010000002.1:0-20974 GCA_964485995.1 uncultured Sediminispirochaeta sp. | reverse complement strand
ACCGTGTACGGAGACCGCTCCAACCGGGTCATCTATGTGCAGCACCTTGTCGATGAACTCGACTGAGGCTACAACCAATACCCCCGCTGCCAGACCGATAATGAGTGCACCCAGAGGAGCCACAACCCAGGTTCCAGCGGTAATTCCCACCAGTCCGGCCAGGGCACCGTTGAGTGACATACTCGGGTCCGGCTTCCCGAACCAGAGCCAGGAAGTGACCATAGCCCCGATCGCTCCGGTCGAGGCAGCCAGGGTAGTCGTTACGGCTACATGTGCTATGGCCGGATCAGTTCCTGAGAGGGTACTTCCGGCATTGAAACCGTACCAGCCGAACCATAGGATGAACACGCCCAATGCAGCCAGGGGCATGTTGTGGCCGGGAATTGCCCGGACAATGGTCTTGCCGTTTACCTTTACATATTTTCCTTTGCGGGCTCCCAGGAAAAAAGCCCCTACCAGCGCCGCCCAGGCGCCTACCGAATGGACAACCGTACTTCCGGCAAAATCATGAAATCCGAGTTCCGCCAGCCAACCTCCGTTCCAAATCCAGTGCCCGGAAATCGGGTAGATAAGCGCAGAGATAAACACACTGTACACTAAATATCCACCAAACTTGGTTCGCTCGGCCATCGCTCCGGAGACGATAGTCGCCGCGGTGGCAGCGAAAACGACCTGGAACATCCAGTCGCGGTACAATCCGCTGTCGGCTCCACTCAAAAAAAACTGGTCGCTGCCGATGAAACCGGCCAGGGAGGCCCCGTACATCAAACCCCAGCCGACTGCCCAGTAGGCCACTGCACCGGCTGAAAAATCCATCAGGTTTTTCATCATAATATTTCCGGCGTTTTTAGCCCTGCTCAATCCGGACTCCACCATAGCAAAGCCGGCCTGCATAAAAAACACCAACACCGCTGCCATTATCAGCCAGAGCATGTCAAATGCCAGTTCGAACCGGCTGACCACCGCGTTCAAGGCGGGGTCCTCCGCCGCTGCATGGGTAACCGAACCCAAGCCCAATACTCCAGCGGCACACAGATACCGCATCCATCGCTTCATACAAATTCCTCCTTGAGCGTGTTACCGTTACAATGCAAGCCCCGTGCCAAATTAGAAGAATGTGTACTGAAACAAAGCAAACAAATAATAACTTTTTATATTATAAAGAATTAGAACCGAGACTAAGGTTTTATCAGCACCTAATGCGATGCTATGAGGTAGATGCGAGTGTAATACCAGTGAACACTAACCTACATCTGTGTAGTTTTTTAAAAATAGGCCTACAAAAAAGTGTTATTCCGTTTTTTTGGCTACAGAAATGTAGTAAATTGCCGCTACGGACTACTCCCGCATATCTTCACGAACAGGAGAGAAGATATCGATTACCTTACTGGCAGTTATCGAGCGGCCCGAGTGGAGTACTTCCGGCGGAATCACTATCACCTCTCCCGGCTGCAGCTCGCGCGGCTCTCCGCCCACCGTCAGGACAAAGCGGCCCTCCTGCAGCATCGCAATCTGCTCATGCGGATGGGAATGCTCCGGAAGATCTGTGTCGGGCTGAAACTCCCAATATGCAATGGTCATCTTTTCGCCGTGCACCGTGCGCAAGTCGATACCCTCTCCCCGGCTGCGAGCCGGCAAATCCTGTAATGAATAAGCCTTCATACGTGCCTCCGTTACTACATTTCCCTATTTTCGCTGTTCAATCCATAGGGCCAGAATGAACAGGTAATCTGCTAAGCGATTCAAGAACTGCTGCGCCGGTATCAACTGGTCCATTCCGCGTTCACGAATACAGTTGACCACCCAGCGTTCACTGCGCCGGCATACCGCCCGGGCCACGTGCAAATGGGCAGCTACCGTCAAATCGCCGGGAATAACGAATTTTTCCGGCACTTTGGTGTGCTGCATAATGCGGAACTCCTTCTTTTCCAGTTCCTCGATGTCCCGCGTCTCTATCTTCCGGATGCGCTGAAACTGTTCGGCCCGCTTGGGCACCGCCAGCAACCCCCCGATAATCTGCAGCCGCTCTTGAGCGAACAGAATACCCTTGGCCGGATCCTTATCGAGCATCGATCGCGCCACTCCAAGTTGTGCGCTCAACTCGTCTATGGTTCCTAAGGCATGGAAGATGAGATCGTCTTTACGGCGCCGCTCACCGTTGGCAAGACTGCTCTCCCCTCTGTCGCCGCCGCGAGTAGTTACCTGGGAAAAATCAAACTGCTTCATATCTCCACCTTATCATATTACTTGCTTTCCACCCAGCTTTTCCGTTACCTTTCAGTAAGGAGCCGTTATGGAAAAGCAGCACATCGATCCGCAGAACCGTTCAATCCTCATAGTAGATGATAATGCGCAAAACATCCAACTCGTGGCCTCCCATCTGAAGGAGGAAGGCTACCGGATTTCATTCTCACAAACCGGTCGCGATGTACTGAACAAGATAAAAAATGCCTCTTTCGATCTAATTTTGCTCGATATTATGATGCCCGAAATGGATGGTTTCGAAATTTGCACCCGGGTAAGACAACACCCGGAATATAAAGAGGTTCCTATCATTTTTCTTACAGCAAAAATAGACAAAGAGAGTATTGTCAAGGGCTTCGAAGTCGGAGCGGTGGACTATATCTTGAAGCCGTTCCACGGGGCCGAACTCTTGGCCCGCATTCGCACCCACCTAGAGCTGAAGGCCTACCGAGAGAAGGTTGAAGAGATAAATATTCAGCTGAATAAGGAGATCCTCAAAGGGATCAAAATGCAGGAAGAACTCGAAGAGATGAATCGCAGACTCTATGAAAAAGCCACCAAGGATGCCCTGACCGGTCTTTTCAACCGCCGTAAAATGACCGACCTCATCGAGTATGAATACGACCGGGCACTCCGTAATCAGCTTCCCTTCTCGGTAATTATCACCGATATCGACCATTTCAAGGCAGTAAACGACACTCACGGGCACGACTGCGGCGATGAGGTGCTCCAGGAGGTATCACAGATTCTTACTTCAATGACCAGAAAACAGGACCAGGCCAGCCGCTGGGGCGGCGAGGAGTTTTTGCTGCTGCTGCCGGAAACCGATACGAATGGGGCTCGTACACTTGCGGAGAAAATTCGCACGAAGATCGAGCAGAGCTCTTACTTTTGCGGCAAAACCGAACTAAATATAACCATGACCTTCGGTATTTCCAGTTTTACTGATGGTAAAACCGATAAAACCGTTATTAAAGAGGCAGATATCGCCCTGTATGAGGGAAAAAACAGCGGCAGAAACCGCTGTGTTGCCTACAGTGAATAGATCGAATCTCTCAGCTTCCCGACTAGATCCCCGAAATCGTGCATAAGCCGTTCCAGACTGTCCACCTGAAACTGTTCCGCGGCAGTAATCAGGCTGCGGGCGTAGTAGCGTATATAGTCTGCCCGGTGGGTTTCAGCCAAGTCGGCCAGGTCTTGGGCAAATTTTTGCACCTCGTCTATAAACATTGTGTTGCGCAGATTCCCCCAGCGCGGAATGTAGCTACTCTCCAGGGTTTGCAGCAGGGTTTCAGCTGACTCAATGCCCTCCGATAGAACCCGGGGACTTACCTCAAAGGTTTCAGGAGGAGCCTCTCCGCCGGTGCTGTCAGTTTTCTGAAGCGCTCTCTTCGGCTCATATTCCTGCACCACTTCCACGCCGAAGAAATGAATAGAAAAAACCGAACCTTGGCCAATTTCACTCTCTACCTTTATAGAACCGTTCATAGCCTCTACCAGTCTTTTCGAGATCGAGAGGCCCAGGCCGGTTCCGCCGTACGTGCGGGTACTCTGTCCCTCCTGCTGACGAAACGCCTCGAAAATACGCTTCAACTGAGTCGGTTCGATCCCTATACCCGTATCTGAGAGGTGCAGGTGCAGATTGACCTTGTCCTTTTCTCCGGACACAGGCTCACCGTAGGCACTTAGCTTTATCTGACCCTTATCGGTAAACTTGACCGCATTGCCCGCCAGATTCAGGAGTATCTGCCGCAGCCGAGCTTCATCAAGAAAAACGAGCTTCGGCACCGAATCGTCAATTTCTTTCTTAAAGCTCAATCCCTTCTGTTCGATGGACAGGTAAAAAATCTGTTCGATGTCGGCAACAATATATCTTACATCCGTCTCGCCGTATTCCAAAGACAGACGTCCAGCCTCAATCTTTGAAAGATCGAGGATATCATTGATGAGTTCTAATAAGACATTGCTCGATTTATCGATTGCGTCGATGTACTTCCGGGCCTGTGAGTCGGTAATCATAGAGGAGAGCAGCTGATTGTAGCCTAATACTGCATTCATGGGAGTCCGAATCTCATGGCTTACGTTTGCAATGAAATCGCTTTTGGCCTGATTCGCCGCTTCCGCCTCCTCTTTGGCTTGCCGCAGTTGTGCTTCTATCTGTTTTCGATAACTCACATCCCGAGAAATTGCCACAATCTCCGTAGCTACTCCCGTCTCCTCATCTACTAAGAGACGGCTGGTGGTTTCAAACCAGGTGTAAGACCCATCCTTGCAACGGATCCGGTATATTACGGTTGCAATGTTATTTTCTGCATTTATTGAGGAGTGACTGTTCTGGATCTGCTTTACATCTTCGGGATGAAAATAGTCATAGGCATTGCTGCCTACCAGTTCCTCGGGCTCGAAGCCGAGAAGGTTTTTGCAGACAGGAGACACATAGGTGTACACCCCGTCGGGGGTATGCTTGCTGATCATGTCGGTGGAGTTTTCTGCCAACAACCGATACTTCGCTTCGCTGCGGCGAATACGCGCTTCATTCAACTTGCGCTCCGAAACATCCGACTGTAAGGCAACAAAGCTCGTGATATGGCCCTCATCGTTAAAAATTGGGGCTATGGTCTGATGCCCGTAATAAGTGCTCCCGTCTTTGCGCCTATTGATAATCTCCTCTTCCCAAATCTCTCCGCGTAGAATAACCGACCACAGCTTCTGATAATAGGCTTGGCCCATTTCTCCCGAGCTCAGGATATTCGGTCTTCGGCCGATAGCCTCATCCTTGTGAAAGCCGGTAGTCCATTCAAATGCCGGATTCACATACTCGATGTACCCATCTTTGTCGGTAATATAGATCGCAAAACCGGCTTGCTGCACCGCCATCTTGAACTTCTGCAGAGCACGGTCTCGTAAACGCACTTTTTCCACCATCGAATTGAAAGAGCCCTGCAGTTCGATAAACTCACGATACTCTGAGATACGCTGCTCAATCGACACCGGTGCCTCGGCAGCTGCAGAGCTGTTGATTGCTTCGATAAAACGGTTCAGCGGAATAACCACCTTACGATTTACAAGGTTTCCCACAGAAAAACTCCACAAAAGGATTAACAGAGCAAACAGCCCGATAATCGCGGCCAGAGTTCTTCCGAGTTCGGAGAGAATCGAATCGACTAAAGTAGCATCAATGAGAACCCATCCTAAAGCGGGCAGCTTGGTAGCAACAGTAAAATAGGATCTGTCCAGAATCGAATAGAATCCGCCGAATTCTATTTCAGGGGCGGCCTGCACGTCCTGTATGAGTGCCGTACCGCCAATGTTTACCTGCTGCTCTACATATTCGCTTTGGGGATGCGCAAGCATATTGCCGTACGAATCGGTGATGAACAATTTGCGGGCACCGGTACTGTCTTCCAGTGAGCGGTTGATGATATCATGCAAAAAACTGAGATCCAGCTGCCCGACAACATACTTTCCATTCTCCATTTTCTGTCGAAAATCGACTGTAACTGCTCCGGTTTTCTGATCAACATAGGGCAGCGAAACAGTGGAGAAGAGTCCTTCGAATGTATTCCCCCCGCGTAACAGGGCTGAATAATCCGCAAGCGGGAGTGAACCGGGCTCGGTTGATACCACTTGCCCGTCCTCACTGAGAACTAACAATCTACTAAAATAGGAGTGCATCTGATATGCGGCAAACATCCGCGATTGAAGAGACTGATTGTCTCGATTAGCCGATTCAGCTAGAAATCGGATTGTCTCGTCGGCATCTCTGATCTGCCACATAATCGATTGCTTCAGTGAACGGGTCAGTTCCAGCTGGCGCTCACGAAACATACGTAAATTGATCGAGAATTGGGCTGCACTGAACAGGAGTGTTAAAAAAAGCGCACCACCAAAGAGGATAATGACCAGTCTCTGGCGGATGATTTTCTTGAGGCCTTTCGGTTGTGTGCCCTGCTTTAGTTTCATTTTCTACTATCTTGTTATAGATTCGATTACCTTGAAATTCCCGTCAATGACCTTGCTCATGAAATAGGGCCGCGTTACATCCCCATACATATTGAAATGCAGGGTTCCCATCAGCCCTTCTAGTGATCGAATATTCTGAAGTGCTTTCCGAAGATTTCCGTTATATGCAGCTCTTTCCTCTAAGCCTTTCTTGAGAAAAAGCACCGATTCAAAGCCTTGTGTGGCTGCAAACATCGGCTCACGCCCAAAGCGCTCAATATAAGCCTGTTTGAAGTCCTGGAATTCGGCACGAGTGCTGTTGCTGTTGAAACTGTCGGTAAAGATAAGCCCCTCAACAGCTCGTCCGCCGTATTGAATCAGGTTTTGGGTATAGGCCCAGCCGGATCCGTACATCTGCCAGTCTTTACCCCGTTCGTGCATTTTCTGTGCAAATGCAGCCGTATCCGCCGCCGAGGCAACTATTGTAACTGCAGAGACATTCTGCGCACCGATCCGGTTGATAATTTCAGGCCAGTCAACCTCTTCTTCTGAAGAAAAACTGATTTGGAGCGGTACCGTCCCCCCCAGTTCTTGAAAGGTCTCTATAAAAATCTGGGCATACGGAAGAGAATACTCCTGGTTCTTTATATCGTACAGCACGGCGGCCCGCTTCTCATTCAGATGGGTATACGCATATTCGCCCATAACCGCAGCAGATCTGTCGGAGGAGGGATTCAGTCTGAAGATATAGTCCTGTTTTCCCTGCAGCAGAGGCGAGGAGGCGGTCGGACTTATCAGCGGTACTTCATGATTCCTGATGAAGCCCTCCACTCCTAAGGTCTGGGAACTGGTCATGTGCCCGATAATTGCCACTACTCCGCTTTGGATAAGCTGCTTATCCGCTTCAATGGCTCCCTTTACGCTGTTTTTGTCGTTTTTCACTATCAATTCGAGCATCCGTCCGTCGACACCGCCGTTTTCATTGAGCTTGTCAACGGCCAGCTGCGCCCCGTTGCGTCCCTGTACACCTAAATCCGAGTAAATACCTGTCAACTGCCCTGAAAACCCGACTTTAATGGGGTCGGATTCGGCACAACCGAGTAGGACAGCTATAACAAGCAGAATCACGGCTACTTTAAAGTTTGTCATGTTTCCTCGCTCTGGTAGGTATCATAATCAATTTCTGACTAAAATGGAAACTCTTTCGGCACATCCTCCTCAGGTGAAATCTGCTGGGGTTTCCGTTCACTCCTCACCTTATGCACTGCATGCGCTTCAACAAAAATTGCCTTCGGCTCCTCTACCGGACAGGCATACTGGCAGCTGCCGCAGCCTGAACAGATTTCGGTTTCAGTATACGGCTGAGTCAAGCCGTTTTGATAGGGGATCATCCGAACCGCCTGGGTGGGGCACACCTCGGCACAGGCACCGCAATCGGTCCCGTCCTTGAAAACTACACAGCGGTCCTCTACAAATTTCACCGTTCCCAGCTGGATACGCTTTTTCTCCGGAATACTCACCGGCTCTATCGCCCCAGTAGGACAAATCTGTGAACAGCGGTTACACTCCCATTCGCAGTACGATGTACCGTAGTCCATAACCGGCTGGAGGAAACCCGAGACCCCCAGCGCAAAGAACGCGGGCTGGAGCACATCTGTCGGGCAGGCTGATACACAGGTGTGGCAGGAAATACAGCGGGATGTGTAGCGGACAGTGCTACGTGCACCCGGCGGCAGCGCTGCCCGGCCCGCCCCGTCGCCTCGGCCTCCGAACCTGAAGCCCAGCCCGCCGAGCACTGCAGCCCCAACAGAACCGGCTGCCAGCATGACCGCTTTTCTACGGTGCTGGTCGAGGGCCGCATGACTCTCCCTGTATTTTCTGCGGCCACCGGCAGCGAGATCAACAGCATTAAAGGGGCAGCGGTCGGTGCATTCCAAGCACATGATGCAGCGATTGTGATCGACAGTCTGAGAGCTTACATCAATACAGCCGGCCGGACAGACATGCGCACACACTCCGCACTGCGTACAGAGCTCGATATTGAACTCCATTCTCAGCACAGGACGCAGCGAGAGTAGTCTCAATGCCGCACCGGCCGGACAGAGCCGGTTGCAGTACCAGCGTCCGTATCTGTAGGTCAGGAATACCAGCAACACCGCCGCAAGTAAGGTCAGCAGTACCGCTCCTACATCGCCCCGGAACGGCAGGGGCGCCCAGAAGATATCAAACTCCTTCATCACCTCAACTGCCCCCGTACTGAGGCCGGCCCCCAGGGGCATGGCAATATCCCGGTACAATCTGCCCCAGAAGGCGTAGGGCTCCAATAGTCCGAAGAGAATCGGAACACCCGCCAGCAGTCCGATTACCGCAACCGCTGCTACCACCGCATGCAGCAGGACCGCCGGGGAAGTCTGTGTATATTTCCGGTGCCGCTTTTTCCCGGATAAAAAGATGATGACATCCTGAATAATTCCCAGCGGGCACAATACCGAGCAGTAGAGGCGACCGGCCAGCAGAGTAAGCAGCACCACCGGTATAAATCCGGCGGATAGCCAGCCTGCGCCCGAAAGGAGTGTATTGATCAATGCAGGCAACAACTGCAGCCGGGTCAGATAATCGAGCAGAGTGTCATAGAAAGGGGCGCTTATACTGAGGCCGAGATAAAACATGATCAGCACCGCTGCTGCAACAAAAATCTTTACAATTTTTGCTGTTCTGTAAACAACACGACTCATACCCGCATCCGCTTTATATTGAGAGAATCCAGGTTTTTTGTGCCGAGCCCCAGCTCATCCGCAATGTGAATGTAGCGCACATTGTCGGCACTGGTGCCCCAGGTTGCTGCGGCGGCAGCATCGGCTGCCACGATATCGGGACTGATTATCTGCATTTTCTTTACCTTGAGGGAAGATCTGTAGGAGCTGCCCCGCGGCCCCCCGCTCATCATAACGGTATGGGCATCTACCACATTCAGAGTAGGGGTGCGCAATAGGGCAAACTCGGCAATACAGCGGTGCAGATCATTCGCATGGTAGTACCAGCGGTCCCACACCAGCCCCATGAGATTCTTTAATGCGCAGGTGATGGTCGTACTTCCGTGATGCTTTAAAATCGGGACATTGATGAGCACATCTGCATCCAGAACCATCTCATGAACCATGACACTCTTTAGATTTTTTGCTCCGGGAACCGCGGCCTGCTGAAAATACCCTTTCGAGGAGCCGGGTATAATCTGCCCGCCCCCCTGTTTCGCAGCCGATTCTATTTTAGTCGTGGCGAAACAGAGCTTCCAGTTGTCGATCGTATGGTCTACCACATAGACCTTTGAGGCTCCCGCCTCGACACAGTGTTCTACAATCCGCTGTACCAATACCGGTGTAGTAGTAGCCCCCCGTTCGGGGTCTACATTCCAGGAGGCATTCGGCTTAATCAGTACCACCTGTCCACGTTTCACAAACCGCTGCATACCTCCCAGGGCTGCGATACCGACATCAAACATTTCTGCCGGACCGTCTCCCATTACCGCCGCCATGTCGTAATTGCTGCCGGTGTCCTGACCGAAGGCCCGCAGCGGATTTCCGAGCAGTGCACCGGCTCCGGCCGCCAGGCTGTAACGTGCAAAAGTCTGTAGAAATTCACGTCTATCCATCTCTTCCCCCTTTTATATATTCGGACACACGAACCAGCAGCAGGGTGAGCTCGTAGAGTCCATAGAGAATGGAGGCAACAACTATCTGTGTAAAAGGATCGGGCGGTGTGAACAGTGCCGCGGCTATGAACAAACCCAACACCACGTACTTTCGCCCGGCTGCGAGTTGCGCCACTTCGACCAGCCCGGTTCTGACGGCTGCCCATAAGACCACCGGTAACAAGAAGATCAGGCCGCTGACCATGGTAATGGACCCTACCAGCTGGATATACGCACCGATACTCCAGGCAGCTCTGACCTGTCCAGTGCCGAATTCGAAGAAAAAGCCGAGTGCATACGGAAGTAGAAAAAAATAGGAATACAGCATCCCGATGAGGTACAAGAGAACAACTACTGTTGCCGCCGGTATAACCGTCCGCATCTCCTTCGGAGTCAAGGCCGGCAGTACGAAGCTGATCAGTTCGAGGATGAGCACGGGAATGCCTACTATCATCGACATATATACGGCCGCCCGCACATAAGCGAGAAATTTTTCCTGCGGCTTGATATAGATTAAATCGATCCCAAGTTCCCGCGGTATTTCCAACAGTATATCAACCAGTACATCCCCGAAAAAAAAGGCGCCCAGAGCAGCAAGAGCCGTAATCCCGATTACCGTTAGCAGTTTCCAGCGCAGTATCTCCAGGTGATCCCAGAAGCTTTCACTTGTGCTTAGAGGGTCCTTCCGGCTCTTCATTCTCATCCTGCTTTTCATCCGCTTCAACCTTAAAATCCTCGGATACTGAATGCATTTCCTTCTTGAATATCTTCAGGGATTTCGCAAATGAGCGGGCCGCTTCGGGCAGCTTCTTTGCGCCGAACAGTAAAAAGAACAGGACCAGAATTATAATAATTTCAGTGGCACCGATATGCATGAGTCCTCCTATAACAATTATTCTGGAGAAAAAGCGCTTTTGCAACTTCTATATGCATATTACTTCATGTTATTCTTGCAGCTATGAATCGGAACGAAAAGATCATCTTGTTTTTTGCAGCAGCGGGCCACTTTTTCACTCACTTCGCCATGCTCGCCTTTCCCGCCATGGTAATGCCGATGAGCCGTGATCTCGGCCTCCCGGTCTCCGAAGTGGTGGGTTTGAGTTTTTGGATGTACTTTTTATACGGGGTACTGGCAGCCCTGTGGGGGTGGATTAGCGACCGATGGGGCCACAAGCCGGCTCTCGGTTCCGGTTTAATGATCGCCGGTGCGGGACTCGTGCTGGCGGGAATCTACCCCTCCCTGAGCCTGCTCTCTGCCAGTTTCGCGCTGGTGGGAGTCGGATGCTCCTCCTATCACCCCTCCGGCACCGCCTTGGTCACGCAGGGAATCAGAGAACGGGGCCGAGCTCTGGGCATAAACGGTATGTGGGGCAACGTCGGCATGGCTATGGTTCCGTTTGCCGTCGGAATGTTCAACTTTTTAATCGGATGGCGGGGCGGCCTGGTAATTGTCGGAGTAATCGGCATAGTACTCGGTTTTTCGGGGCTGTTTGCACCGTTCCACGTCCAGAAGGGCAGCGACCAGATGCAGACCGAACCGCTGGACGACAGAACCGCCCGCAGACTCTTTCTGATTTTTGCGCTGGCTCTGGCTTTCGGCGGGATTCTATTCAGGAGTTTTACTCTGATTCTGCCCACCTTTCTGGAGTATCGGTTAGGCGATATCAGCGAGCAGGTCCGGCTGTGGGTCTCTGAAAATATCATCCCGATAGAGGGCAGTACCGCCTTCAATACCCTTACCGCCAATATAGTTGCGACTTTTGTGTATGTAGTGGGTATAGTCGGGCAGTATATCGGCGGACACGTAGCCGATCGCTACAGCCTCAAACACGGATACTTTTTCTTTTTCCTGATCGCTTTGCCGTTTCTGCTGGCTATCATTCTGTTCAAGAGCTGGGTCATCATTCCGGTTTCAGGTCTGTTCGTGCTGTTTCTGCTGGGAATGCAGCCGATAGAAAACAGCCTGGTGGCTTACCTCACCCCGGCCAAATGGCGCTCCATGGGCTTCGGGCTCAAGTTCACCTTTGTATTCGGTGCCGGCGCCTTCGGGGTTAAGCTGGTGAGTCTGGTGGAAAAATCGGCTGGACTGGAGGCGGTGATGCAGCTGAATTTGGTATACAATATCGGCATCGTCCTAATGGCGGGAATACTAATTCTCGCCAGCCGGAAAGTCATCATTCGTCACAATACTTGACCGATGAGCTCATATTAAATTAGTATATCAGCATGCAGATAATTATTGAATATATGGGATTCTTTCGCATAGAAGGGGTTCCGAATAATTCTAAACTCGATATAGAACCCGGCACTACGGTTGCTCAGCTGCTCGACCAGCTGAAGGTAAAACCTGAGCACCGGACCTACCTCAAACCGATAGTTAATCAGGAACGCCGCTCCTTCGATTACACGCTTCAGGACGGTGATCACCTGTTTCTCTATTTTCCGATCGGCGGCGGCTGATACCTACAATGCTGTCTTTACAAGATACACAATGTAACCAATGTACACCAATACGAGCAGGCCGCCCTCAAGGCGGTTGATTCGCGCCGGCCGGCGGGAGAAACTGTAGCTGAGTGCAAACAGCGTGAGCGTCAGGATGGACATTACCATCGCATCCCTGTAGAACACCTCTTTCCCGGAAAAAATCGGCTGTATCGTACCGGCAATACCCACCACCGCGAGGGTGTTGAATATATTAGATCCTATTACGTTGCCGAGCGCAATATCCGGTTCGTTCTTCCTGGCCGCAGCAATTGAGGAGGCCAGCTCAGGGAGAGAGGTCCCTACTGCCACTATCGTCAAGCCTATGACCAAGTCGCTTACTCCCAAGCCTTTGGCTATTTCGACCGCTCCCCATACCAGCAGCCTTGAACTTGCCACCAGGATAACCAGGCCCACTATCAATGAAACGACTGCCTTTGAAAGAGAGATTTTCTGATGCGAGAAGTCCTGTTCGATTTCATTTACAAATGCATCGGTCCGGTTCCGCATCCCCTGATGAATATTCCAGAACATCACAATAAAAAAAACTGCCAAGAGAATAAGCCCTTCGACCCGCGAGACACTTCCATCTCGAATTTGCCATACAGAAAGTGCGGTAATGAGAATCAGAATGGGAAGTTCTTTTCTAAGCACCTGTGAATGAACCGCTATAGGACTTATGAGAGCGGTGGTACCGATAATGAGGGCGATATTGCTGATGTTAGAGCCATATGCATTGCCAAGTGCAAGACCGGGATTTCCTTGTAGTGAGGCCAAGGTCGATACCAACAGTTCAGGGGCTGAAGTTCCGAACCCGACTACAACCATTCCAATCAGCAAAGTCGGCACGTTGAAATAACGCGCGGTGACAGCAGCTCCTTCAACAAAGCGGTCGGCACTCCAAACCAGCAAAACAAAACCCAGTAAAACCGAAATAAGAGCCAATACCATATTACCTGCCAAGATGTTCTATAAGTCAGAAAAAAACCGGCCCTGCATTCAAGGCCGGTCTAGAAAACTGATGTGTGTTGTTTATAGTTTTTCGATTTCGATTGCCTCTACAGGGCATGCATCGCAGGCATCTTTGGCTTCATCATATGCATCGTCATCATACTCACCTATGGACATAACGCCGTCCATCTTTCCATCGGCGGCTTCCGCCTTGCCTTCATCGTCTTCTACATAGTGATCGGGATCCATAGAATAACATACACCATCTGCGATGCACTTATCCTTATCAACTTTAATCCGATATTTCATACGTGATCCTCCTTAAAAGACTTCACTCTTTATATTGTAGTGCACACCACCTTTCTGTCAAGGCCGTCAGTACAAAAGGTGCACAACAAATATATCAACCCGCAGCTAGTCAACCCAGTCTATGGTGCGCTGAACCGCTTTTTTCCAGCCGTGAATCAGCTTATCCCGTTTGTCACCGGTCATAGCCGGTTTCCATACTTTTCCGACCTCCCAGTTCTTCTTCAGATCATCCAGATCCTTCCAGAAACCCACCGCCAGTCCGGCAGCATATGCGGCCCCGAGGGCAGTAGTTTCGGTTACTTCGGGGCGGATTACGTTAACATTCAGTACGTCGGCCTGAAACTGCATCAGCATCTCGCTGGCAACCATTCCGCCATCTACTTTCAGGTCTGTCAGATGGACGTTTGAATCCTTTTCCATTGCTTCGACCAGTTCGACTACCTGATAGGCAGTCGATTCGAGCACCGCCCGGGCCATGTGGGCCTTCGTGATGTAATGAGTGAGACCGGCAATAATGCCGCGGGCATTGCTGTTCCAGTGCGGGGCAAACAGCCCGGAGAAGGCCGGTACGATGTAAATGCCGCCGTTATCCTCGACCTGATCGGCCAGGTCATTTATTTCAGGAGCCGTACTAATCATTTTGAGATTGTCCCGGAACCACTGTACCAGTGAGCCGGCTACCGCAATCGAGCCCTCCAGTGCATATACTGCCGGCTGGTCACCGATTTTGAAGCCGACTGTAGTCAGCAGGCCGTGTTTTGATTGTACAGGTTCCTCGCCTGTGTTCAGCAGCAGGAATCCGCCGGTGCCGTAGGTGCTCTTGGCCTCTCCAGGAGTATAACAGGTTTGTCCGAACAATGCGGCCTGCTGATCTCCCAGTATGCCTGCTACCGGAATTTCTGTACCGAAGGGCCCGTCCTTTTTCGTATATCCAAAAAATGAAGGATCGCTGGAAGGCCTGATTTCCGGCAGCATAGAGGGGTTCACCTCCATTACTTTCATCATATCTGTGTCCCATTCCAGGGTGTTGATGTTCATCATCATGGTACGAGCCGCATTAGTTACATCGGTAATATGCGAGCCGCCGTTAGGTCCGCCGGTGAGCCACCACACGACCCAGGTGTCGATGGTCCCGAAAAGTGCTTCACCCTTTTCTGCAGCCAGCTTTGCTTCGGGCACGTTATCCATTATCCATTTTATTTTCGGACCGGCAAAATAGGTTGCCAGCGGAAGCCCTACTTTCTCTCTAAAACAGTCCTTATCGCCGTTCTCAGCCAACTTTTCGATGATACTCGAGGTGCGGGTATCCTGCCACACAATTGCGTTATAATACGGCTTACCGGTGTTTTTATCCCATACGATCGTCGTTTCGCGCTGGTTCGTAATTCCCACCGATGCAATCTCATCTGCACTAACTCCGGCATCGTTCAGGGTCTCCTTAATAACTTCCTGGGTACGGTCCCATATTTCCAGAGGATCATGTTCTACCCAACCCGCCCGTGGAAAGTACTGCTTGTGCTCTAACTGATGGGAGGCAACTATCTGTCCGCCGTTATCGAACAGAATAAAACGGGAACTGGTGGTTCCCTGATCAATAGATCCAACGTATTTCTTTTCAGCCATATCATTCACTCCTCGTACCTTGTAGTCGTGAATTATTCTATATCTGCTCCACCTACCTGTCAAGAAAACGTTATTATTAATTCTCATTAGAACATACATATAGTAACATTTAGAACATAAACAAACATAAATTCATTGACAAACCAAAACAGTAAACTTAAAATGACAAGACAAATACTGGAGCACACAATGGCTGAATCTTATATACCGGCTGACAGACAGTCCAGAATACAAAAACTAATTCAAGAACAGGGCATAGTGAAGGTTGCCGAGCTGAGCAAGATGTTCGGTGTGACCGAACTCACCATTCGGCGGGATCTCGATGTCCTGGAGCAACACGGTATACTCGACAGAACCCACGGCGGTGCAATTCTGCGCCACCGAATGCGCATCGAACCACTCTACACCGAAAAGGACCAAATCAACCGCGGAGCCAAAGAGCTGATCGGCCAAACTGTCAATCAGTTTGTCGAAGAGGGCGATACCCTGCTGATCAATACCGGCTCGACCACCTCGCAGGTCCTGCGCCATTTGTCCGGGAAAAAATTGAGAGTAATCACCAGTAACGCCGGGGCTGTGGTCGAAGTGAAGGATCCCGATGTAGAACTCATACTGACCGGCGGTCTCTTCCGCCGCCAGTCCAACTCGCTGATCGGCGGTTTCGCCCACTGCGTACTGAACCACGTCTGCGGCAGTAAGGCCATTATCGGTATCGACGGAATCAGCATTAACTACGGCCTCACCACCCCAATTCATCAGGAAGCCGAGGTTACCCGCCTAATGATCGAGCGGACCCAAGGCCCGGTAATCGTGGTGGCGGACCACACAAAAATGGGCGTGGTCTCAAACTTTGTCACTGCTCCAATCGACAAGATCAGTATGCTCATCACCGACAAGAAGATCGAGGCAAACTTTCGCGAAGAGCTCGAGCACCGTAATATTCAAGTAATAATAGCAGAAGAAGCGTTGCGGTAAAAAAGCAAAAAAAAAATTGCCGGTCCCCTGCGAAGCGCTGAGCTACGCAGGCAACCGGCAGTATAATTTATTCCCAGAACTTCTCGACTCGTGCACGCAGTGTCTTCACATACGCATCCCAGTCTTTGATCGGCTCACGAGCAACGCCCTCTTCAACCGCCTTTTTAGCAACTGCAGTAGCTTCCCATTCGATCACTCGCGGATCGAAGGGCTTCGGCACGATATAATTACGTCCGAAAGAAAAATCGGTGTTGTCGTAGGCCTTTTTCACCACTTCCGGTACCGTCTCCTTAGCCAGGGCGGCCAGAGCCTCCGCGGCGGCGACCTTCATGCCTTCGGTGATATTGGTGGCCCGTACATCCAGGGCTCCACGAAAAATGAACGGAAATCCGAGCACATTGTTGATCTGGTTGGGGAAATCGCTGCGCCCGGTCGCCATGATCACATCATCGCGGGTTTTTATGGCCAAATCGTAGGTGATCTCCGGGTCGGGATTGGCCATTGCAAACACGATCGGATCCTTGGCCATCGAGTTGAGCATCTCAGGGCTTACCGAATCTTTCACGGACACCCCGATAAATGCATCGGCGCCTTTCATTGCATCTTCGAGGCTGCGCAATTCGGTATCTCTGGCGAATTCTTCCTTTTCGGCGTTCAACTTACCCGGGCGACCGTTGTAAATCACACCCTTGCTGTCGCACAGTACCAGGTTTTCCTTCTTTACTCCCATTTCAACGAACAGACGGGCACAGGAAATGCCGGCAGCCCCGGCGCCGTTGAACACCACCTTGATTTCGTCAATTTTCTTGCCGTTGATCTCCAGTGCGTTCAAGAGTCCGGCGGCGCTGATGATAGCAGTACCGTGCTGGTCGTCATGAAAAATCGGAATATTGGTGGTCCGTTTCAACTCGTTCTCGATGTAAAAACAGTCCGGAGCTTTGATATCTTCAAGGTTAATACCGCCGAAGGTCGGTTCCATCAGCTGGACAGCCTTAATGATTTCATCGGGATCCTGGGTGTCAAGTTCTATATCGAACACATCCACATCGGCAAAGCGTTTGAACAGTACGCCTTTGCCTTCCATAACCGGCTTACTGGCCAGTGCGCCCTGGTTGCCCAGACCGAGAATTGCAGTACCGTTTGACACCACCGCCACCAGATTACCGCGGTTGGTGTATTTAAAAGCATCCTCGGGATTCCCCGCAATTTCCATCACCGGTTTGGCTACACCGGGGGTGTAAGCCAGCGACAGATCGGCGGAGGTCTGGCAGGGCTTGGTTGCCACTACCGCGAGTTTTCCGGGCTGCCCCTCAGAATGGTATTTGAGGGCCTTTTCTTTCAAGTCCATATATGTTTCTCCTTCGCGTGCTATTTCTCGAAATCGAATGTGTAGGGCAGATTGAATCTGTCGCGTACTTCCACCAGCTCCTGCTGCAGCTTCTTGTCGACCTTGGCGCCCTTGTCCTTGCGGTACAACCAGGCTTCGTGCTCTTTCTCGCCGGCAGTGTAAATCTGATCTGCTCCGGGCATTTTTTCGGAATTACGCAGCTTGCGCAGAATATCTCCGGCCACCCGTTTGAATACATCCAATCCGAGAAAACCTTCGACATCGATGGCGATAAAGAAGTGACCCAGGGGATAGGGTATCTTGTTGCCGTTCTCATCGTAACCGAGCAGGTCTTTCAGGTATTTCCCATCCTGCAGAGCCGCCGAAAGTACTTCGACTACGGTTGCGTAACCATACCCCTTATAGCCGCCATTCTGCTCTCCGATACCGCCTAACGGCGCCAGAGCTGCTGTGCCGGCCACCAGATCCTTCAGCACCTGAGTGGAATCGGTCTTCGACTTGCCGTCCTTGCCCAATACCCAGCCTTCCGGCAGGTTTTTGCCGAGGCGTGAATACGCCTCGATCTTGCCGCGCTGCGATACCGAGGTGGCACAGTCGAGTACAAAGGGAAAATCCTCGTCGGTCGGGAACCCAATGGTCAGCGGGTTGGTACCCAGCATGTTCTCAACACCGAAGGTCGGTGCAATCGAGGGGCGGGCATTGGTGCCGGTAATACCGATCATTCCGTTTTCAATCGCCATCAGCGAATAGTATCCGGCGATTCCGTAGTGGGTAGTGTTGCGCACCGCAACCATACCCATTCCATGCTCCTTGGCCTTGTCGATTGCCATCTGCATGGATTTCTTGCCGATTACATGACCCATGCCGTTGTGTCCGTCCACAACCGCCGTAGTCTTACCATCTTTGACAACTTCAAAATTGGTTTTGGTGTCCAGAATTCCGTCGGTGATTCTATCTATGTAGATACGTTTGAATCTTCCGATTCCGTGCGAGTCGATACCGCGCTTATCCGAAGTAATCAACACCTCCGCACACACCGCTGCATCCTCGCGCGGAATACCGATCGCTTCGAATGCATCCGTCATAAACCTTTCCAGTAGATCAAAATCGACCCATACAAAATCTTCAGCCATACACTTCTCCTCCTAATCTCCACCGGATTATTCCGGTAAATATATTATTTTTTTCATTCACTAAATAATTATTTCATGTTCGTTTTTGTTTGTCAATGTATATTATTCTTCTTTTTTGTTTGTTTCGTTTACTCCTTTTACGTGTCTCTCCAATTATTCAGCGGACTCTGCTGCAGCTTCCAGCTCGACAAGCTCATCAATACTGCAGGCTCCCTCCTCCCCCAGCGTTACTTCGAATTTCTCCATCTCAGTATTGAGCTGGGTGATGCTTTTACTGTTTTCACTGTTCAACTGGTTCACCTTTTCGATCAGGGTCTCGATTTCCCGCATTTCCCGATCCAGCTCATCCATCTCTTTATCCACCGTGCTACCGATCGAGTACACCTCCTTTATCGAGGCATCGGTTTCATTGATGCTGGTATGAATCGCTTCTGTCTTTTCCTGTATGTCGTTTGTAGCCGTATTGAGAGAATTCATCGCGTTCATGATTTCATTACTGCCGAGAGATATCTCTTGAATACTCGAGCTTATCTCTGACAGGGCATCATCGGAACTACGGGTTTCGGATAGAATCTGTTGAAAGGAGGCCAGCAGTTCACTGCTGCCGTCGAACACTTCGCTCACCCGCTCGGCCATTCCGTTCATCGTATCGCGTATCTTTTTAGAGTTGCTGTTTGTAGATTCCGCCAGTTTACGGATCTCCTCCGCCACCACAGCGAACCCGCGCCCGGCATCGCCGGCATGGGCTGCCTCTATAGCAGCATTCATGGCCAAGAGATTGGTCTGACTGGCAATGTTGTTTATAAGAGAAATTACATCACCCACCTCCTTGGCATCCTGAGCATTCTGCTTTATCAGCTCGTTATTATGCTCGATTTTCTTTCCACCGTGCTCGGTTACCTCCACCATCTGCGCACTGGCGGCCTTCCGTTTTTTCGCTATTTCCACCACATTTTCGATAGAGGCATTCATCTCCTCCACAGAGGCTGTCGACTCATTGACTGCGGAGGACTGGTTCTCGATATGACCGGCGAAAGTGTCCAGATTCTCTTTAATGCTGCCGGTAGCCCTTTCACTATTGCCGAGAGTCTCTATCATCTCTTTGTATTTCTGGTTCAACCCGTCCACCCTGGCCAGGATGTCCTGAACCGCATGTACTGAGGCTTCAGATGCGTTGTCTACCTCGGCTTTCTGGGCACTGGTGCGCTCTGAGAGCGTCTGGATCTGCCCAATCATCCGGCAGAAGAGCTGCAGGAATCCGTTGATCGACTTTGATATTTCGGTGATTTCATCACGGCCATCTTCGCTCAAATGCTGCGTAAGATCTCCGGTTTCCAGCCGCTTGATACCCTGCTCTAAGGTCAGGATTCTGTGCCGTAGATGCCGAATTATGTTAATGGACATGATGAGGATCACCGCAATTACTGCAGCCACCAATCCGAATACCAGGAGGCGACTGTCTGCTTGCCGCTCAGCGGTTATCGAATTGATGTTTTCAACAATTACATCCAGCTGCGTACTGACCCGCGTACTGAAGTTTTTAGAAAGTGTTTCTACACTGTCGAGGGTGGTCTGTACAAGGTCATCGTTATAATAAGTAGAGGCTTCGAAGAGCCCCGGAAGATAGGTGGTATATTTCTGCTCCAGTTCGGAGACGTTGTCGCCTATTTCGGTTACTTTATCATCATTCAGCAGGAACAGATTTTCCAAAGTTGAAGTGTCGCTTTCGATACTGCTGTTCTCATCTCTGAACTGCTGATAGAGGGGCAGCTGAAAAAAATCGTGCATCTCCTCCCGCATCGCCGTGTAATGCTGCTGAAATCCTGCGTGCTCTTCCACCAGCTCAGATCCGAACATCATCCGGTCCAACTGAAGATTCGTTTCATACACATGTGATTTCAAATCTTTCATTGAACTGACCAGCCCGGTGTACTTTTCGTTCAATCTAAGCTGATAAAACAGCATCCCCGCAACAAGGATGAGACCGACTAAAAAAATTGTGATCATACTTATCAAGCGTGTTTTAATTTTCATGCGCCTCTCCGGAAATAGATTGTAACGGGATATAAAAAGGGCCCTGGCCGTGGCCAGGGCCCTAAGGTTTCAGTTCTTAGTTACCCTGCCATTCACTTAGCAGCTGGTCGTATGGAACTGTCTTCGGTTCTTCGTCGGGGCGTTCAGCCTTCGGAGAACCGGGCTGGCTGAGCCAGTATTCCGGATCCCGCGGTTCGTTCAACTCGGGTGAGAACTGTACAAGGTTCATCTTGCCCATCAGGTCGT
>CAZAMY010000001.1:12038-21749 GCA_964485995.1 uncultured Sediminispirochaeta sp. | reverse complement strand
CTGGGGGTATCCGGCAGACCCCAGTCAGCTACCGGTCAAACCAGCTTTATGACCGGCATCAATGCCGCACAGCAGCTGGGATACCACCTGCAGGCATTTCCAAATGAACAGCTATTGCCGATTATATCCTCGCATAACCTTTTGAAGGTGCTGATTCAGAACGGGATTCGCGCCACCAGTGCTAATCTGTACTCACATAAATTCTTTACCGACCGTAGAAAACGGCGCAAGAACATGTTCCCCGTATCCACGCTGTCTATCGAATCGGCCGGTATTCCCTTCCGCTATTATAAGGACTATCGCCTGCGGCGGGCTATATTCGCCGACATCACAAACCAGATGCTCAAAGACCGCGGGTTCAGCATCAAGCCGATTGCCCCCAAGCGGGCCGCCTCACACGTGCTCAACATCTTTAAGCGACACGATATGGTGTTCTTTGAATACTTCCTGACCGATACTTACGGCCATGCCCGCAAGGCAGCCGCTATCCGGCACTGTGTTGCCAATATCAATGCCTTCCTTAGAGCCCTCTGGGAGCAATCTAAACAGCGGATCGACATCCTGATAATAAGCGATCACGGAAATGCAGAGGATATGGAAATCGGCGATCACACCCTCAACCCAGTGCCTTTCTTTTTCATATCATCTCGCGCCGAAAAATGGGCCGCAGATTCGTTGGAACCCCACTCGCTTCTGGATATTAAACCATTCATCCTCAGATACTACGGAATTACCTAGAGCGAATCCGGAGCCGGTTCAGGGCTTCTGTTCACAGAGCACCGCCTTTCAGTTATACTCCCTGTACAGATGGACGCGTTTATTCAGATAGAAAATCTCACCTTCACCTATCCACGCTACTCAGATACCGAAACAGTGAGTAAGGTCTTTGATAATCTGAATTACACTATCGACGAGGCTGAGTTTCACACTATAATTGGCGCGCCGGAATCCGGAAAAACGACCCTGAGCCGCATTTTGACCGGTCTCGTTCCCCGCTATTCGGGCGGACGAATTGAAGGAGCGGTGAAAATTGTCGGGATCGATGTACGGGAGGCCAGGCCTCAGGATATCATTGATATAGTCGGAATCGTATTTCAGAACCCCGACGACCAGCTCATCACTACCAGAGTAGATTCGGAAATCGCCTATCCCCTCGAATCGCTGGGCTTAGAGGCGCAGCTCATAGATCAAAAAGTACAGCAAGAACTCGAACGATTCGATTTGGCGGACAAAGCCGGACGCAACCCGGCCACGCTCTCAGGCGGCGAGAAGAAACGGCTCTTGTGTGCGGTTTTGGCGGCCGTTTCGCCGGGTCTGTGGATATTGGACGAAACCCTCGATGAAATGGACCCCCATTGGAGATCGGTTTTGCTCGAGCACCTGCAGAAGCAGAACAGCACCGTCCTGCTGTTCTCTTCAAAAATGGGCTCTAAAAGTAAGTATAGCCACCGGCAGAGCACCGCAATCCTTTCACAAGGCCAGCTGCATAGCGACCCTGAGGCTATCGAAGGGTTTGCAGAACAGGACGGGCTGCGCTGGAAGCCCCGCACACAGCCTGATGCTGATGCTGGTGCTGCGGCTGGAGCTGCGGCTGGGGCTGCGGCTGGGGCTGCGGCTGGGGCTGCGGCTTCACAACCGCTGCTGAGGGGTGAAGGACTGCGCTTTCAGTATCCGAATAAGGGTGATTTCTCGCTACAAGTTGAAAATTTCCAGTTATACCCCGGAACAACCCTTACTCTGGCCGGACCGAATGGATGCGGAAAAACCACTCTTGCCAAACTTCTCTGTGGCTTGTACACCCCGCAGGGCGGCCACTTTAGTAGTCCTTATTTTGACAAAACCGAAGTGACGGCGAACTTTCTCCGCAGCTCCGCCGCATACATGTTTCAAAACCCGGACTATCAAATCTTTTTGTCGACGGTTGCGGAGGAACTGGCCTACGGCTTGAAAGAAGCAGGCCGTCCGCATGAAGAGATACACGAGTTGGTGCAGACCGCAATCGAGACCTTTGATTTACCCCCGGCCGAAACCGCACCGAGTCTGATGAGCTATGGAACCCGCAAGCGCCTGCAGGCGGCCACCTACTGGCTCTTGGAACGGCCGATATGCATATTCGATGAAACCGACTCCGGGATCAGCCCGAAAGACTTTGCCGCGCTAATTGAAACCTTCCAGTCACCAGAACGCGCACTATTGATAATCTCCCACGATGCTGAACTCGCTGCACATTTTTCCGATCACATTCTCAAGATGCACGCCGGCCGGCTTCTGCCGGAGGGGGACTCATGATAAGCGGTTCTTATCTGCCCGGGACCTCATTTGTTCATCACACCGATCCTCGCCTCAAATTCGCGCTGCTGATTCTGTGGGTGATTGCCCTGATTATACCGGTCAAAATAATCTCGCTGGCAGCCTACTATCTCGGCTTAGTGCTTCTGATAACCCTCGCATTGTCTTTCAAGGAGGTCTTGCTCCCTCTGAAAACAATCTGGCCGATACTGGTGCTGGTTGCCGTGATCACCCCGCCTTTTCATCGGTCCGGCCGAGAACTTTTTCAGCTCGGGGCGCTGCTCAGCATCACAACCGGAGGTGTGCAGGAAGCGGTGGTCCTAATTATGCGCTTCAGCGGTATCACCTCCGCCTTCTTTCTCTTCTTCCGCACCACCACTATCGACGACTTTATCCTCACCCTGCGCTGGTACGGGCTGCCCTATTCAGGGGCACTAGTAATTACCATTGCCTTCCGCTACATTCCGTCGCTGCTGCAGTTGTATCACAACATAGAGGATGCGCATGCGCTGCGGAGACCGTTTCAGACAGGAAAAAACACACTGAATCCGAAAAAAAAGATCACCCATCTGTTTCCCACTCTGGTTTCGGTGATGATTCACTCCATCAAGAGTATTCCGACTCTGTCTATGGCCCTCGAGAGCCGCGGCTTCGGCCGGCACAACGACAGGTCCTCGTACCGCAGCCTTGTCCCGTTCAAAAATGTAATACACCAAGTGGTGTATTCTTTAATTGTACTACTTTTTATAGTACTTTTTATGTTTTTGTAGTACAAAGTACTGTACAATCAAAATATTTTTCCTACAATAGTAGTATCATCAGTTCAAGGAGCACATCATGAAGAGCACACAGAACGAAAGTTTCATGCAGCTGCCGGCATTCAGGATTGCAACGCTGGCGATACTCATAGCAGTGACCGCCCTGTTCACCTATGTGGTCAGAATTCCGGTGGCACCTACCCGCGGCTACATCAACTTCGGAGACGTAGCAATTTTTTTCACCGCCATTCTGTTCGGACCGCTCACCGCCTTTATTACCGGCGGAGTGGGAACCGCACTGGCCGATCTGCTGGCCGGCTATGCACAGTGGGCACCCTTCAGCTTTCTGGCCCACGGACTGCAAGGTCTCGGTATCGGGCTGGTGATTAAAGCTGCCCGTAAAATGCGGACAAATTCAGACTCGGAGCAGGATGAGCTGCCGCAGAAACCGGGTGTTGTATCGCTGTTGATAGCGTTTGTAGTCGGAACCCTGATAATGGGCGGAATCTACTTTCTCACCGGAGGGATTATGGTCGGGTTTGCAGCCGCCGCGGCCGAGATCCCCGGAAATATCCTGCAGAACCTAGTCGGAATTCTTATCGGTACTCCGCTTGCATTGGCGGTCTGGAAGGCGTATCCGCCTATTCGCTATTATGTTTGGTAATAGTCTCAGCGAGCATGATGAGGCGGTTACGCAAGAACTCCGTAATCGCCTTTTTTCCTTGATGCTCCGTGGGAATATCCTCAAAGCTCCACACTCTGTCCGGTATCAGCTTCAAGGGCTGATACCGGCCCAACCTGAAAATAAAAGTAAAAAAGGCTAGGTACTTGTTTCGCTCTGCTTCACCGGCGCACCTTTTCGGCACCAATGCAGAAGAGAATGAACGCAACACGGCTGCATACACATTTCCGGTTAAGACCGGCTGCAAGGTAAATCGAAAGCCCTGTTTTCGTCCATTCGCAAGCAGATACCCGAGGAATCCCGACCACTCTAGGATGGCCGGTTCTCCTGCAGACCGGAACCATGGATCATTTTCAATTCTTCCGGCAGGGAACACCACCACCGGCGCTCCCTCTGCCAACAGCTGTGTAACACGTTGAAGCATCCGCCGTCTCTCGGCAGGGCGGTTACCTATTGAAATAACATGTGTGCTCAATGCCGGCAAAGCCCGTATAAGCGTTCTCTCTTTGGTAATAATATATGCATCCGACCGCTTCCACCAGCTCAGCAAAGCCAGAACATCTGCAAGCCCGACATGATTCGCAAACAAAAGTTCTCCAGTGTTACATGGAGATTGCGACTGAACAGCCGAGCTGATTGTTGAGATAGAGTATCCCCGATAGTAGCGGTTTAGTAACCAATCGGCCGCTTCAATCAGTCCTCGTTCGTAAATCAGCCGGTCGAATTTCAAGAGGCGCCATGCAATTGGAATAGCCGGCAGAAGAGAAAACAACCACACTGCAGTTCGCAGCAGCGGTGTAGTAAATGCCAAAAACTCAACTTGGTCCCGTACCACAATCCAATATAAGTTCCAATACCGCCGTAAAGTTTCAAGTCGGGTACGAAGGTAAGCGGGAATTATTCCTTGGACTCGTTTTATCCTGCTGCGAGTAATCTCGCTCATGAGAGAGTCCCTGAGGTAAGACCGCCAATGAGGTAGCGTTGAAACAGAACCACCAGCACGACAACCGGCAGTACCGACAGTACCACCCCGGCTGCGATCCAAGTCCACTGCAGCTGAAAAGCGCTGCTGAAACTAAGAATGGCCACCGGAACTGTCTGAACTGCCGGCAACCCGAGGGACACCGTCAAAGCGTGCATGAAATCGCCCCAGCTGCCCAGAAAACTCAATACACCGGCAGAAAAAAGGGCCGGACGCAGCACCGGCAGCAGTATCTGCAGGAAAATCCGTAGCGAACCGGCACCGTCAATCCGGGCGGCCTCGTCCATCTCAATCGGAATACCGGCAAAAAAGCCGGCAATCAGCAGCGTTGCCAGGGGCACTCCGTACGCAATATGTGGAAGTATCATTGCTCCCAAGGTACCCAGCAGGCCCCAGGATCTGAGCAATACAAAGGTCGGAGCAATCACGATAATGGGTGGTACAAGCCCGGCAGCCTGAATGCTGAAAAAGGCGCTCTTTTTGTAGCGGAATCGGCTTCTGGCCATGGCGAATGCGGCTAAACTGCTGAGCAGAAGGGTACCGAGCATTGCCGTTCCCGATACTATCAAACTGTTTGAGATGGCTCGTTGTACCTGAAAATTCTCTTGTGTTACCATAGCGTAATTTTCCAGGGTCGGGTGTTCGGGTAATAATTTCACAGGAATGCGGAATTCAGTCCCGGCCGGTTTCAGCGAAGTAAGCCCCATCCACAGCAAGGGGCCCAACTCGAACAGGGCGATCAGCAGGAAAACGAGGCCAGAAAGCACAATGTATCCGCGTCTGTTTCTCTTCATTTTACAAACTCAAACCGTTCAAGAAATCTTTTGATATACACGATACTCAATACCGCTACCGCTATAAATATAATCACTGCATAGGCTGAACCGATACCATAGTTATTAAAATCAAAATAAATCCGGTAAGCATAAGTGCTGAGCGATTCGGTCGCGTTACCCGGCCCTCCGCCGGTGAGCCCGATAATTACATCGAAGACCCGCAGCGCATCGCGAGTTCGAAACAACACAGCAATTACGATAGTCGGAAGCATTACCGGGATAGTAACTGAAAACAAACGCCTCAGTGACCCGGCGCCATCAATCCGGGCAGCTTCCTGCAGCTCTTTGGGAACCGAAGCCAGACCAGCCATCAAAAATACCGCTGAAATCGAGGCTCCTTTCCATACATAGGCAAGAATGATGCTGAGCAGTGCCAAGCGCGGCTCACCCAAGAAAAGAGGAGGAGAGTCGGTAATACCAAACCGTACCAACAAAACCCCGATCACCCCCACATCAGAGTTCAACATCCAACGCCAGATACTAGCTTGAATGACCCGGGGAATTGCCCAGGGAATGATTATAATAGTCCGCAGGACCACTCTGAACATCGGGTGAATCCAAAAAGAAGCCTGCGCCAGCAGCATCCCGATGCTCATATCCAGCAAAACTGCCGCGATGGTAAACAGGCCGGTAAAACGAAAACTCTGCCAGAACTCCGGAGAACTCAGCACCCGGCGGTAGTTCTGCAGTCCGATAAAGGGAGCCTGCAACCAATTAGTGCTGTACTCCAGCGAAAAGAGACTGTACAGTGCGCTCTGCAGAAATGGATAATAGTAAAAAATGATCAGCGCACACAGCGCCGGTATGAGAAACATCCATTCGCGGTTTCCACCAGTACTGTGCCGCTTCAAGTGCTATTTCAAACCTTCCGCTCTTCGATTTACCGTCTCCAAGGCCGCTTCAGAGCTCTTCTGACCGGTGAGGGCAGCGTGCAATTCCTGCTGCAGGATCGAAGAGAGCTGTGCGTAGCGGACAGCCGGGGGACGGCTGATTGTATAGTCGAGCACCGCATTAATACGCTCCGCATTGGGATTGGCGTTCTGAACCTCGGCATCATCGTACAAACCACGGTAGTACTGTATTGGCCCCCAGGCCAGAGCAAAGTTTTTCTGTACCGCCTCTCCGGCAATTACTTCGAGTACACTCAAGGCTGCCGCGGGCACATCGCTGTACGGATTTACCGCAAAACCGAATCCGCCGGTAATTGATACGCGCCGGCCATCCGGCTGGGCCGGCGAGGGAGCAAAGCCCCACTTTCCGGCGATCCGGCTGCGCTCCGGGTCATCCAACCAGAGCACTAAATCGTTGTTGCTCCAGGTAAACAGCGCCTTTCCCTCTACAAACAGTCTGTACGCCTCCTGCTGATTCCAGGTTTTCACTGCTTCAGGCGAAAGTCCTTTTGTTATAAGTGATTGCATGAACTCGAGTGCCTCGATTGCCTCCGGCGAGTTAAAGGCATAATTGCCTTCGGCATCGCGGTACGTGCCTCCAAAAGCGTGCAAAAAGTCGGAGAACACCATCACCAGAACTTCATTCTTACCGCCGGGCCAGACAAAGGGGGTAATTTCTGGATGCTGTTCCTGAACCACGCGGACCATCTGCCGCATTTCATCGATGGTGCGGGGAGGGGCTTCAAACCCGGCCGCCTCCAGCAGATCGGAGCGATAATACAGCCCGCTGACACTGCCCCAAAAGGGAATTGCCAGCAACTCTCCCTGATGTGAGAATGTATCCAGGCCGGCCTGTACGAAATTTTCTGTTTCAGCTACCTTCCCATTCAGCGGAAGCGCCCAACCGGCGCTGCCGAACTCAGTGACCCAAGGAGTGTCCATTCCATATATGTCGACTGTACCGTCGTTTCCGTTCATCCACACCGCAATGGCGTTGCGCATTCCGGCAGTATCGTCGGGCATGATATTCAGCTCAACTGTAATGTGCGGATACTCATTCTGTACCCGCGCTTGTATAAACTCAATCGGGGGTTCACCAGGGCCAAAAGCCTGAGTGAGAAATCGGTTATATCCGATTATCACTGTTTTCGGCTCGGTTTCGGTTTGTGCCGTCTGTTCCTGCTCAGCATCGTTGCATCCGGTAATTCCGATAGCCGTACTTAGCAAGAGAATAATAACCGTAATAATAGACTTTATATTTTTCATACTATAAACATAATCTCTTAGTTGTACGAAAGCAATCCAGACGGCCCTCAGCCCCAAGCGGGCTCTAGCGGCTCTGCTCGCGCAGCCAGCGGTCGGCCATGATGCCGGCCCCGCTGCCCTGGCCCACCGAGGTGGCGATCTGCCGGTAGAGACGGTCTTGAATTTCTCCGGCAGCAAACACACCCGGCACACTGGTCATCATTCGCTCATTAGTCGTTAGATAGCCTTCCGCATCCATCTCCAGCTGATTCTCGAAGAGTTTTGAATTGGGATAGTGACCTATGAAGATGAAAATGCCGTCGGTTTCGAGCTCGCTGACTGCGCCGGTCTTTACATTTTTCACTTTTGCGCCGCTGACTTTATCATTTCCGACAACCTCTTCGATTACGGTGTCCCAGACAAACTCGATTTTCTCGTGATCGAAGGCCGCCTTCTTCAGCTGCTCGCCGGCCCGCAGCTCGTCACGGCGGTGAACTACCCTAATCCGCTTGGCAAATTTGGTCAGGAAAAGACTCTCTTCGATTGCGCTGTCACCTCCGCCGATTACCAGCACATCTTTATCGCGAAAGAAGAACCCATCGCAGGTGGCGCAGAACGAGACGCCATGACCGATGTACTTCTCTTCGCCGGGAACCTGGAGCCTACGCGGAGAGGCCCCCGTGGCCACGATCACCGCCTCGGCCTGGTGTTGTTCGGCATGGGTAGAAACAGTAAACGGAGATCCGTTCTTAAAATCCACCTCAGTTACTTCTTCGAATTTGAGACGCGCCCCGAACTTATTCACATGATTCGTCATCAATTCTATTAGCTCCGGCCCGGTAGTTCCGTCCGGGAATCCGAGGTAGTTGTCTACATCGTAGGTAAGGGATATCTGCCCCCCCATCTCAAGTCCGCTGAGTACCAGCGGGTCGAGCCCGGCCCGCCCAGTATAAAGCGCGGCCGCCAGGCCCGCCGGTCCCGATCCGATTACAATCAGTTTTTCCGTCTGCATATTCCTCTCCAGTTTCCTTTATTGAGATTCGTTTTTATTTCTGTCCTTTTCCATTCGCTCTGCCAGCTCCGGGGCCACACTCCGCAGCCACCAGAGAGGGGCATGAGTTACTACTTCTCCACGTTCGTTTATCACCGGACAGCGGCAGGGATCATCTACATCGCCGGGACGGAATTCATGCAGCTGATAACCGCAGACCCCGCACTTGCCCGGCGAATCGGAGGCGGTAAAACAGTGCGGGCACACATACATAATCTCACCTTGCCCCCGCTGCTCCGCTGTCGCTTCCTGGGCCTCCGCCATTTCGAGCAGAGTTTCAGCTGCATCCTGTGACCAGTTCGAACTCACAGGCACTCTCTCCAGCTGTTCCGCAAGGGACTCAATTTTCTGAAAATCACCATGGCGACCGAGTACATAGGCCGCATAGAAACCGGACCAGTGTTCGTCGCGGCTCCCTCCCAGATGCGTTTTCTCATACGCATGATGCAGCTCGCCGGCTCTGTCCAGAGCGGCAATGAGCTGTGTTCTTGTCGGGTATTTCATATAGCAATCCTCCAATTAAAGTGTAATAGGATTCATATGAATTTCAACAACAATTATGGTACACTGCTGAAGAAGTATGCGCAGAAGAGCCCGTAGAATCAAAGTATACAGTTTAGGCTACTTGCTGTCCAAGCAGCCGAAGAGCCTGCAGAAGCACCCGTACTATGGAGAGATGCTCTCATATTACCGCAGTTCATCGCGCCTGCAGCAGCTGCGCATCAGCCGCCGCTGTTACAGCCTGCTGCAGCACGCGACCATCAAACCCGAGTTTTTACACAACTTTTACAACACCTACCGCCTGCCCAAAGACCCATTCTTTCCGCTCTTTCTCAGAGTAAAGCGGGACTACCTGCAGGAAAGAGAACAGAAGCGGCAGGCAAAGATGCAGTATATTGCCGCGAAAATGCGCACCCTACCACCGCCGACACTGGCGTGCATCAAGTTCCTGGCCGCCTTTGAACAGCACTACAACAG
>CAZAMY010000001.1:0-12028 GCA_964485995.1 uncultured Sediminispirochaeta sp. | reverse complement strand
TTCCCGGTATGGACCCTGCACATGTTTCCCACCACCAAGAAACGGGTGCGCGAGTATGTACACTTTACGCCGATCGACTGGGTACAGCACTTTCGCAACCATCTGCAGCAGCTGCAGCGGCGATACCGCAGCCTCGATGAAGGCACTGCAGAACAGGTCCTGGCCGCCTACGTGCTGGAGTGTCTGCCGGAAGGGGGGAACAAGGGTGAAACCGCAAAGGCCGGGCTGCTGCGGCCGGATGTGCAGGTGGTGCTCCGCAACTATCGGCGACTCAGCAAACTGCACCATCCCGATCTGGGCGGCGACGAAGCGCTGTTTCTGCAGCTGCAGTGGGCTAAAGAAGTATTCACCGAAGGCTGAAAACACTCACTGCACCCTCTTTATTCACGTATTTATTGCAGGTCTAGTGATCGGAGGGTATCGATATACGGACTTTTTTGGTGGTTGAATCGGTAATAAGCCAGTTCTGCGGCAGAAGCTCGTTGTCTAACAGCGTCTCTATCGGCGGCGAGAGGGAGGACAACCCTCCGAGCTGTATTTCGATTACCGCATGGGACCGGCTGCCCTGCGACTGCAGGGTATTCAGTTCGATCTGCAGGGGCCCCAAGGCTTTGAGGCTTTCGACAATATCAGAAAGTCCCACTGAAATCTCAGTAATCCGCTCGGGCGGCAGCAGCACCAACCCCTCGCCTTTCAAAGTATCGATTCCGGCCCGCAGCATTCCGCGCAGCAGCTCATACAGATCGACTGTGGGCTTAGCCGGATCGGCCATGAGCAATTCATTGGCTGCTGAGATGGCCGCTACCCGCACCGCCAGCCGGCTATGGGCTTCTGAATCTCCACGCTCGAGGGCCAGCAGGCTTTCAACGGTCTGCAGGTTGTTTTTCACCCGATGATGTAAAAAATTGAGCAGCCCCTCGCGGGCATCCAGTTCCTCCTTGAGCACCCTCAAAAGATTGATGGTAATGAGAGACAAAACTGCTGCAATGAGCAAAAAGTTGGCTGATATTGCCAGCAGCCCCACAAAGGTGGAGGTTTTTTCGATCAGCTGAAAATGTGCCAGGACTCCATATGAAATCATGAAACCCTCGGAAATTACGATGGACGCAATAACCGCGCCGATTCTCCCGAAAAGTGCCGAAATAACCACGGCGCATAACAGCCAGATATAACCGGCGCCTTCGGTGCCGGTGTAAAAGAATACCGCCCCGCCGACGAGCAGCAAGATGGCCACGGTTATGAACAAGCGTACCTGATAACTGGTCTTCGGATAAAAGACTGCAAAAATGATGCCGATATACGCCAGAGTGTCGATAACCGCCAGCCCGTAGAGTTCTTCCAAAAGGCAGGCATAGATGCTGGGCACATAGGCAACAGCACCCAACAAGGCCATAGCCCGTAGAAGTGTTGTAAGTAAATATTCCTTTCGCTCTTCGAGGATATCCACCTGTTTATTTTAGTTCCTGGCCATCCAAATTGCAATTTATTGAATTGCTGGGTGTGAACAACTTATTTGCTAATACCTCCGCCATCCTCAACCTCTTCGAATAGCTCCGCGCAGAGTCAGTCAAACAGCGCCTGGTTGGCCTGCAGTATTTTTTTCGGCAGGAGGTCGTCCAGAGCCGCTTTCACATGCTCTTTCTTCAGATGCGGGAGCAGCTTCTGCGCCAGCGCTGCCGCCAGCAAGGCCATATTCTGCATACGGATATCAGGAAGATCGTCTCTAAATACGCGCACTACCTGCAGGTCCTTCCTGCGGGCATAGTTCTCGAGGTCATCCGCCTCGACATCGCGGTGTTCTCCCAAACGAACCGGCAGCGCCTGCCAGTAGGCATCGTAGTAGACAACCAGCCCGCCGGGCCGGGCATAGTCCATAGCGCCCCGCAGCGCTTCGGTGCGTTCCAGGGCCATTACAATATCCGCCCGCCCCTTCTCGATCAGTGGGCTGAATACGCCCTGGCCTACCCGTAGATTTGACCGCACTATTCCGCCCCGCTGGGCCAGTCCGTGGGTATCCACCGCCCGTACGGCCAGTCCGGCATGATCATAGGCGCGCAGCAGTGTTTCGCTCAACAGTCCGATACCCTGACCGCCCACTCCGCATAGGTGAATGTTTATCTGCTTCGGATTATTTTTCATCTGATGCTGCTCCCTTCAAAGAGATTGCTTCGACCGGACAGGTCTGCAGGCAGGAACCGTCACCGATGCACAAGTCCGAGTTTACCGTTACATCACCATTTGGATGCAGTATGAACGAGGGACAGGCAAAACGGCTGACACAGTGGTGAATATGCCGGCACGTATCGCCGTCGACTCCAGCCTGGGACCGGATTCCCTCCCCCCGTTTTCTCCGCTCGCGGCTAAACTTCAGCATACAGGGATGGCGGGCAATCACCACCGAAAACTCATTCAGTTCCATGGATTCCTTCACCAGCTCCCCGAGCCTGCGCTGGTTATAGGTGTCGGTTTCGGCAATATGCCGTACTCCCAAACCCTCCAGAAGGGTGCGCAGCGGTACTTTACTGGTGGCACCGTGCACCGTCTTACCGGTACCGGGGTGCTCCTGGTGGCCGGTCATGGCTGTCGTGCCGTTGGCCATGAGAACCAAGGTCAGGTTGTGCTGATTGTAGACTGCATTTACAATCCCCGGAAGCCCGGCGTGATAGAGGGTTGAATCCCCGATAAAGGCCACCACCCGCCGGGAATCATTGAACAGTGCCAGCCCCGATCCGGTGCCAGTCGAATGCCCCATGCATACCAGCACCTGCCCCATCTTGTAGGGCGGCAGTGCTCCGAGGGTGTGGCAGCCGATATCCGCCACAGTAATATCGTCCTTCGACAGGACCTGCTTTATTGCGTGAAACGCGCTGCGGTGCCCGCAGCCGGGACACATCTGTGCCGGTCGGTCCGGAACAGTTAACTGGTCATCCGCTTCTTTCGCCGTCGTAGCCCCCTGAGGTTCACCGCGGATATCGCCGCCGGAGCTCTCGCGCTCGTCCCCATTATCACCGGGCAGGAGTTCCGGCCAGTAGCGCAGCAGCAGCTGGCGGATCTTGGCCGGGTGCAGTTCGCCGATATAATCTTCGTCCTCTTGTTTGCCCAGAATTCGGACGGATATCCCTTCTTCGAATGCAATGGTCTTGATTTCCTGCTCGAGAATAGGATCGAGCTCCTCGAGAACGAGTACATTTTCATGCGAACTGCAGAAATCTGCAATTTTATCCCGGGGAATCGGATAGGTGAGCCCCAGTTTTAGAATATCCGGCGGCTGATCGGCGGCGGTGGGTTCTGCCGCTTCAAGGACATCCAGCAGCGAATAATAGGGCAGACCGCTGGTGATAATGCCCTTTGTGCGGTTTCCGTTTTCCAACAGATAGTGGAACGTTGAGTTTTCGCCCCGCTCCTGCATCATAGATCGCCGCTTGAGAGCCCGGCGCTTCATATCGATGGCAAGACTGGTGAGGGGAATATACGGTCCGTTTTCCGGATCAAAATCAGCAGCTGTACGTATGGATCGCGGCTGGTATGCATCGAATGCAGTTTTCATTTTTGCATGACAGACATGGGTGGTGAGCCTCAGAATAACCGGCATCTGCATCTCTTTGGAAATTTTAGCCGCCTCGAGATACATTGCATATGCCTCCTGCGGATTTCCGGGCTCGAACACGGGGGCGTACACCATTCGCGCATAATGGCGGTTGTCCTGCTCGTTTTGGGAAGAATTGGCCCCGGGGTCGTCACCGAGGATGACGACCATTCCGCCTATCAGCTCCATGAGAGGCAGCTGCACAAAGGCATCAGCCGCTACATTCAAGCCTACACTCTTGAAGAAAACCGTGGAGAGATGACCATTGAGTGAGGCGCCCAGAGCTACTTCGGTGGCCACCTTCTCGTTTACAGAAAACTCAAAGTAGAACGGACGCTGCTGTTCCTGGATAGAAAGAATGGCTGCACCGATTTCCGGGGTCGGTGATCCGGGATAGGAACTCACCACCTCCGTGCCCGCTTCAACCATTGCTCGCACCAGCGCGGTATTCCCCATCACGATCTCTTCGAACGGATCGGTGGTAACGAGCATTTCTCCCATTTTTTTCATAAGTACTTCCCCCTAATTTACACGTGAAAGTGTTTCTTCAGGTTCGAGCCGCGCTTTTTCAGGCGCTTCTCGAAACTGACCAGAAATGCGATCAGCGGTATCACAGAGGCGGCAGTAACAATCGACCAGCTGAAACCCAGCTGCTGCTGGAAGTAGAGCTTCAAGATACCGTCGATGCAGAGGGTGAACAGGCCGGTAGCAACTAAGCCAACCGCTAATCCCCCCATGATCGAGAGTTTGAACATGCGGATTACCAGTACGCTCAGCAGGAGGAGAAGTCCGCAGGAGGCCACAATCGGAAACGCGATGCCCCAGTACCAGCCGGGCCCGCCGGTAAAACTGTTCAGCCCGTACAGGTACGCCCCGAGCAGGAGAATTTCCGCCACTACCAGCAGATACGGTCTAGGTTTGAGTCGCGGTATCATATAAATAGTCAGCCACACATACCCAATCGATATCAAAGGAATTCGGGACCAGCTGATATCCATTCCATACGCAAAATCGGTGGCAAACACCACCACCGCTCCAGCCAGAGCAACAAAACCGACCACCTCATGAAAGAGCAGCCGCACTTTGGCGTCATGAGCTTCTATGGCCGCATGGTTTTCATCGAGTTCCCAGTTGTCTATGTCCTGAACGCCGCCGGGCTCATCTATCACAGCTCCACACAAAGGGCACCGTGTGTACTCGGGTTCAACTTGGACTCCACACTGTTTACATATCGGCATTACGTCAACTCCTCGATACTCACCGGCACTCCCTGTCCGGTTAAATGGGAAAAGAAAATTCGCTCCAGTTCTCTGCTCTCGATTACACTGGTAAAAGACACTATCAAACTGCCCTTAAAAGAGAGCACTCCGCAGGCTTTTTTCATCACGTGATTCGGGTTCAAATCAAAGTGAATGCTCTCCAGCCGTCCCTCCAGGGCAGGCGGTGCCTGTACTCTTCCAAGATTGGATAAGACCCCGGAATGGAGCGCCTCGCCAAACCGGGAATATACAGATGAGAGTACCAGATCTTTTACAAACAGCGGCAAAAAGCGCACAAACGGATTCAGCTCCGAGCCCACATTCCGGGCTATCTGCCGGCCAAGTTGTTTGTCGTTTTTCAGCAGCTGAATATTGTGGTGCATGTGTTTCAAAACTTCATCAAAATCAAAGTCTCCCAGTTTCATATTTATCTCGGGAGAGAGATATAGAGAAAAGTTGCGCATCGTTTTAGACGGCTTATACCGCCGCATATCCACCGGTACTTCAAGCCGGATGATCGAGCCCTTCTTTTTACGGCGAGGACGGTTTTGCTGCTGGGTCTGAACAGAACGATTCAGCCGGCGCTGTTCCTCGCCCCTATAAATCTGTATAAGACTGTACATGTAGGTGGCGGCAAGATACTCGGTAAGGGTAACCTGATTCTGTTTGGCAATCTGCAGAAGCTTATCTACGGGGATGGTCGCTTTCAAAATGCGAAACCGCCGCGTTTTAGTCGGGCGGCCCGGAATATGGTAGGCCGGCGGGATGTTCTCCGGTTGCAGGAGGCCCTTTTCAAAACTTTTGCGGTGGGCGTCCTCGAACTCCCCGGGATGCGGAGCCTCTCCCGGATGCAGTACATTCGGATGCGGCTCTACCTCTACACCGGCCTGCCGCATATACTCGGCAGCCAGACTCAGCAGAAACTTCATACCCCCGTTTCCGTCGGTGAGAATGTGCGAATAATCGACCGCCACCATCTTTTCGCGAGCACTGACCCGGATCAGAGGAGCTGTCCTCTCCTTCAACGAGATAATAGTACCTGGTACATTCCGCATCAGTTCAACCGGCGGCACCACCTCACTGCGCTGCAGATAGTACCAAAAAAAACCCCTCCGCAGATGCACCTGGAAATAGGGAAAGCGCGGCATAATCCGTTCCAGTGCCTGCTGCAGCCACAACAGCCGTACCGGCTCTTTCAGAGTAAAAGCTAACCTAAACTCAGCCGGGGATTCT
This sequence comes from uncultured Sediminispirochaeta sp., assembly GCA_964485995.1. Lineage (GTDB taxonomy): Bacteria > Spirochaetota > Spirochaetia > DSM-16054 > Sediminispirochaetaceae > DSBN01. Next base: position 5,950 of record CAZAMY010000001.1, on the reverse strand, counting down.
TCGGATGCGGTCGAGGGATAGATTTTAGCAGCATTATCCAAAGGCAGCCAATCGTTTTGTACTTCTGCGTCATTCATCCTATCTCCCATTGTACACCCTTACAGCGCTGCTTGTAAAAACCCCTGAAGCGGATCTTGACCCATTACGAAAAAATAGAGAGCAGTGGCAAACAGCCCGTGAAATACCCCTAAAGCCCAGACTGAGCGATAGCGGAGGTAGATGGTGGTGGTAAAACAGCCCATGAAGAAGGTCACTATCATCAATACCGGCACCGGGATGTGTACAATCGAAAACAGCACCGCAGTCGGCAGAACGATCAGCAGGCGCGGCAGCTTGCCCCGGCTCATGCGGTCCAGATTGCCAGCTACCAGCACCACCAGCAGAAACTGCTGAATAACACCCCAGGCCGGATAGAGCAGTAAAATTATCCACATGTGCCAGTGCAGCAGCAGCGTACCGCTGACAAACCCGTAAATCGCCGCACCGACAACTGCTGCAGCGGTAACCGGCATCACAATCAGAAAGGTCATCTTCAGATTCTTAGAGGAAAATCCCCAAGAATGTATGAGCTCCGGCTGACGGCGGACCCGCGCGACAATATAGTAGATCCAGGCCCCCCCGGCTGCCAGAGCGAACCACATATCCTGGTGCAGCCAGTCGATGAAGATGAATTTACCCGCCGCCGACAGCAGAACCGCCGCGACCTCGTAGTTGGCCCATATATCCCGATTGAAGAACTCCGCAGCTATCCTGCCGCCGATTATGTGTGAGAGAAATCTATTCATCATGCCGACTCAAACCCGTCCCTTTACTTTCGTGCAGTGCATTACTACACTTTATGTATAAAGACATTGTACAAAGACATTATAAGCTGTTTTTTAGCATGTAAGAAAGGAAGCCGTACATGAAAAATGAAAAAACTGTGAAAGGCGACGTGTCGATCGTACTGGCAGGCGCCGCTGGACAGGGGATCCAATCAATACAGAAGATTCTCACCCACATTATCAAAGAGGACGGGTACCACGTGTTCACCACAAAGGAGTTCATGTCGCGGGTACGCGGCGGGATGAACTCGACCGAAATTAGAGTGAGTTCACACGGCGGGCACGCCTATGTTGATAAAATCGACATCCTTATTCCGCTGAAGAAGGGGCTCACCCCTTTTCTGGAAAAGCGGATTACCGAAGACACCATCATTATCGGTGAACAAGAGGAGCTGGAGTACGAGCAGATCGTCGATGTGCCGTTTTCAGACATCGCCAAAGAAATAGGAAATAAACTCTATTCCAATACAGTTGCAGTGGGACTGATCAGCGGCTTGCTGAAGCTGAACGAGAAGCTGGTGAAAGAGTACATCGCCGAAGTATTCGCCGCAAAAGGTGACGATGTGGTGGAGAAAAACCATCAGGCCCTGCAGGCGGGATACCGTCGCGGTCAGGAGCTCAGCAAGAGCTACTCAATCGAAATATCAAAAACTGAACAGACTGCAGCCCGTATGCTTCTCAGCGGTACCAACGCCGTTGCCTTGGGAGCCCTGGCCGGGGGATGCAATTTTGTGTCGGCCTATCCGATGTCCCCCTCCACCGGGGTCCTCGTTTCAATGGCCGGCTACGCCAAACGGATGGGCGTAGTGGTCGAACAGGCGGAAAGCGAAATTGCCGCCATAAACATGGCCATCGGTGGATGGTACGCCGGCGGCCGGGCGATGGTTACCACCTCCGGCGGAGGTTTTGCTCTTATGACCGAAGGCACCAGCCTGGCGGCCATGCTCGAGAGCCCCATGGTGCTGCATATAGCCCAGCGCCCCGGACCGGCCACCGGACTGCCGACCCGTACCGGTCAGGAAGACCTGAACCTGGTGCTGCACGCCGGCCACGGCGAGTTTCCGCGGGTAATCCTTGCACCGGGAACAACTGCAGAAGCGTTCCGGCTCGCCCGGGATGCCTTCGAGATTGCCGACCGCTACCAGGTACCGGTCTTCGTGCTCACCGACCAGTACTTTGTCGACTCCTTCTACGATACACCGCGCCTGGAAATCGAGGAATCCGAGCCGGCGCAGCATATAGTAAAAACCGACAGCCCCTACCGCCGTTATGAACTCACCGAAAACGGCATCTCGCCGCGCGGCATCCCGGGGTACGGAGACGGTCGGGTCAGGCTCGACAGCGACGAACACAACCAGGACGGTTTCATCACCGAGGATGTAGTTGGCGTACGTCCACAAATGGTAGAAAAACGCTTCTTCAAGAAGCGGCAGCTGCTGCAGGAGGCCGCCATACCGCCGGAACTGATCGGCCCTGACGACTACTCGGTGCTGGTCATCACCTGGGGCTCCAACCGCAATACCGCCGCCGAGGCTCTGCAGAAAATCGATAGTAATAAAATTGCCCTGCTGCACGTACCGCAGCTGCATCCGCTGCACCAAAGCATCGGCGGCTACCTCGACCAAGCCGACACGACTATGGTGATAGAGAACAACGCCGGCGGTCAGTTCGCCGAGCTGTTGTGGAACCAGACCGCCCGCCGCATCGACGAAAAGGTACTGAAATATAACGGCATACCCTTTTCAGTCGAAGAGCTACAGGCAGAAATCACACAGAGAGCGGGAGTGTAATATGAGTGACATAACTTATCTGAATAACGCTACCGAAATAGCATGGTGTCCCGGCTGCGGGAACTTCGCCATTCGAAAAACCATGGATCAAGTGTATCAGGAGCTGGGAATCGACAAAAAGAACCTGGTCATGGTCTCCGGAATCGGACAGGCGGCCAAATCGCCGCACTACCTGGATGTCAGTTTTTTTAACGGCCTGCACGGCCGCGCACTGCCCGCCGCCACCGGCATCAAACTGGCCAACCCCGAGTTAACGGTTGTGGTAGAAAGCGGCGACGGAGACATGTACGGCGAAGGCGGGAACCACCTGCTGCACGCCATCCGCCGCGACCTCGACGTTACCGTCATTGTGCACAACAACATGGTCTACGGCCTTACCAAGGGGCAGGCCTCGCCGACCTCGCGCAAAGGCTTTCAGACCCCGGTTCAGACCACCGGAGTACTGCTGGAACCCTTCAATCCGCTGGCAACCCTGCTCGGCAACGGCGGCAGCTTCGTCGCCCGGGCCAATGCCGCCGACTCGGACCAGACCAAAGAGATAATCAAAGCGGCACTGCAGCACAGGGGTTTCGCCCTGGTCGATCTGTTTCAGGTCTGTGTCTCCTTCAACAAGACCAACGACTACAAATGGTTCAAGGAGCATACCTATTACCTGGAAGAGGACTACCAGCCGGACGACCGCCTGCATGCCATCACCCGCGCTATGGAGTCGGACCCCCTGCCCCTGGGAATTTTCTTTCGGAAGCCCAACGAAAAGAGCTTTCACGAGAAACTACCGGCTTACAGCCAGGATTCACGCCCGCTGTACACACGCAGCGTGAAGTTCGACGAACTCAACGCTATCATCAACGAACAGTTCCTGTAACGCGGATATAGTCCAGATAGGCAGTGGCCGCCGCGCCGGTGTTGTCAGTATCGCTCATCACCGCCAGTGAAGCGGTTTTTGGCGCTGCCTTACCGAAAGCGGCGCGGTAATCCTCACGGATATCCACGCGGTAGCGGCGCCACTGCCCAACACTCTCGCTCCCGGATTCCACCGGGAACATGATCGCCCGGTCGGTAAAGGCGTTCGGCAGCATCTCCCGGTCCCACACGCGGTTCGCCCACACATAATTCAGACTCGCCAGCGGCGGATACTCACCGTAAATCAGCTTGGCAGCATTGTACTTGAGCTTGGTTCCGAAGGAGGCCTCATCCGGGTCGTACGGAAAAATAATGTAAATCCGGAAGGCGTAGTCATCCCCCTCCTTGCTGCGGGCATCGCCACCGGCCACCGTATCCTCGATCTTCCAGCGCCACTCCACAAACGGGGTCTCCTCCACCTCAAAGGTCGACTCGAAAATTAACCCCGAGGCCGACGCATCCGACTGCGCCTTGAGCACCGCCCCGCCGGCCTCAGCCTCCGAAGAAGAAACTACCGAGTAGTCGGTGTGACGCTCGATCTTCGGAAACTCCAGGGCCTCCCACTTTTCCAGCGAACTGAAGTTCTCTTCGATTTCATCTGCGGCGGTAAAGCCGCCGGAAAGAATTATCAATAATATTATAAAAAATCCAATCATTACGCATTTTTTGCAGCTCAAGCCTCACCTCCCCGGTATCTGAAAATGGCTTTCAGAATGCTGCGTACCCGCGGGTTGAACAGCCGCGGCGAGAGGTAGTTGCCGGCTGCCCGCTTGTGGATTTCGGCCATCGTCGGATACGGATACATCGGCTTCATCAGCGTGCCGAGCTTCCAGTGCTGCTGCACCGCAATTACCGCCGGCAACAGCAGCTCGCCGGCGTGTCCGCCAGCAATCTGCACACCGATGATCTTCTCTTTACTGTCCAGCAGTATCTTGATCTGCCCCTCTTCATAGCCTTCCGCCCGCGCCCGGTCTATCTCGTCGAAGCCGGTATACACCGTACGGTAGGTCAAACCGCCCTGCTGCGCCCGGGTCTCGTTGTAACCGATCGAAGCCAGTTCCGGATCAGAGTAGGTGCACCACGGCACGTTCTGGTAACTCATTGATCCGGGCAGATGCAGGGCCAGCTGTTTTACCAGAAACGAACCCTCCGCCCCGGCTACATGCGTAAACAGGTAGTTGCCGTTTACATCTCCGGCGGCGTATACCCGGGGGTTACTGCTTCGCAGCTTGCGGTCGACTTTGATAAAACTGCGCTCGGTTTCGACCCCGGCCGCCTCCAAATCCAGTTCGGCGGTGTTGCCGCGCCGGCCGAGAGCCACTAATACCTGGTCGCCGGCTACCTGCATCTCCTGGCCGTTGCGCCTAATATTCACCAGCTTTTCCTTCTTTCCGGCCTCAACACTCACGATTTCCGCACCAAGCGAAAGCTCTACTCCGTCCCTGCGCAGGGCCGCTTCTACGTAATCGGCCATGTCGGCATCCTCACGGGGCAGCACATGCGCCGCTTTGTCGATCAGATGTACCGCTGTTCCGAGGCGTGCAAAGGCCTGGGCCATCTCAACCCCGATAGGCCCCCCGCCCAATACAATCAGGCGTTCCGGAAAGCGCTCCAGATCGAACACATCCAGATTGGTGATAAAACCGGTCTCCTGCAGCCCCGGTATTGGCGGCACCGCCGGCGAGCTGCCGGTCGAAACGATGAGTCTCTCTGCCGACAGGCGGGCGGAGGTGTCGCCGCCCTGCAGTTCCACCTCGTTGTTCCCTACAAATTTCGCCCCACTGAGGAAGACCTCCACCCCCAACTGCTCGAACCGTTCCGGACTGTCATGGGGAGCGATCGATTCAATGACCCCTCTTACACGGGCCATCACATCCGTAGCAGACGGCTGCGGCAGCCAGGATAATCTCGGCAGCCCGAAATCGGGAAACCGCGCAGCGTGAGAGTATACAGTTGCGGTCTTCAGGAGGGTTTTGCTCGGCACACAGCCGTGGTACAGGCAGTCACCGCCCATATGCTGCTTTTCGATCAGTGCAGTCCGCATCCCCAGCTGTGAACATCCAGCGGCAGCGGTTAAACCAGCCGCTCCCCCGCCTATAATAATAATATCATGTGTTGTCCGCCCCATGCGCCATCCCCCTTTTAGAAAATACTGTCTGCATCCATCTCTCGAGCAGAAAAAACAGCAGCAGCGGGACTGCCAAGAACAGCAGTGTGAGCATGGATGCGATCTGCAAATCGGAACTCTTCAGAAAGGGAACCAGATACCCGGTATACGAGGCTACCGCGCCTCCCCCAACCAAAAACACTAAAAAGTACTCGGAAAACGCCACTAAAAATACCACCGAAGCTCCGGCTCCAAAGGCCGGCAGCAGCAGCGGTACTTCAACCCGCAGCAGCGTAGTCCAGAAACCGGCACCCAGGTTGCGGGCT